>JADGPN010000557.1 GCA_017882465.1 Solirubrobacteraceae bacterium | reverse complement strand
CGAGATGACCAACCCGCGGCGCCCCCGGTTCGTTTACGTGCTCTCCGACGGCGGCTGGAGCGACACAAGAGCCGGGACGGAGCGGATCCGGTGGCTCGCCGAGCAGGGCGTCCCGACGATCCACCTGTCCCTCGGAATCGCGCCGCTGTCGGTCGAGTGCGACCGCATCACCGTGATCACCGACCCAGCGCAGGCGCTCGATTACATCGCCGCCGACACCGTCGCCGCGCTCCGCGCCCGCCGGCGCTGACCCGCCGACCCATCGACCCATCTCTCAACGAAAGGACATCGCATGCCCAAGTCCGCGTTCACCCTCGACCCCGCGCCGGTGCTGTTCGACGTCAGCACCCTGGCCAACGGTGAGCTGCCAGCCAGGATCGAGCGCGTGCCGCTCGAGGACATCGAGCTCGCCCCCAACCCTCGTCGCGAGATCGGCGAGGAGGGGATCGACCGGCTGGCGAAGATGCTCTGCTCAAGCGGCCAGCTCGTCCCATGCATCGGCTGGCGCCCCGACCCCGACGAGCCCAGGGTGCTCCTGTACGACGGCCAGCGCCGCTACCTCGCCGCCCAGGCCAGCCACGCCCTCGCCGGCACCGAGTACATGGAAGGTCTCGCCGAGCCCGTCCGCAGTCTGATCGTGCTGATGCTCGACCACGCCCCGTCAGCCGAGGAGATCCGCCGCATCCAAGCCCACTGCCAGCAGCGCGAGGAGCTAACGCTCTCAGACCAGCAGCAGCAGTTCGACGACTGCTGGCAGGCCCGCGCCGGGCTCCGCGAAGCCGACCGCATCGCCGCCGTCTGCAACGACCTCGGCATCTCCCCGAAGCGAGCGCACAACCTCCGCCGCCAGCTCACCCTCCCCGAGCCAATCCGCACCCGCGTCGCCGAACGACCAAGCGGCGGCCAGATCTCCGTCACGATGGCCAACAAACTCGCCGACATGCACAAGATCGCCCCGCAACTCACCGAGGCGGTCGCCAAACGGATCAGCACCAGCGACCTACACGACACCGCGCTCCGCGACCTCGGCGCGTTCGTGCACCGCACCGTCGTCGAGAACGAGCACACCTACGCCGTCCGCATCGACGACGGAGCCCTGCTCGACGCGGCCGAGCAGATCGACCACGCTCGCGGCCAGCTGAGCGACTCCGGCCGGCGGCAGATCGCCGGGATCCTTGGCTGCGAGCCCGACCGGCTCGACCGCGAGCTCGACACGCTCGCCGCGCGCGCCAAGTCCCGGGCGATGAAGCTGCGTATCAACGGCGAGGTGCGCGACCGCGCCAGCAACGGCCGCTACGCCTTCGTCCACGATCGCGGTCGCGATTTCGCCGCCGGCATCTGGGTCGTCGACCCAGCGTTCATGATCGACCTCGTCCAGGAGCAGATCCAGGACGACGAGACCGCACCCGCGCGAGAGGAGGCCGACTTCGCCGGCGCGCGGATCGACGATGAGGAGCTGCGCGACGCCGCCGCCGAGGACGAGCAGCGACGGGCCCAGGCGCGGGCGCGGCAGGCCGAAGCCACGCGCAGCAATCTCGGGCTCGGCCACGACATCCGCGCCGGCCTGATCCAACCCAGCGAAGCCCAACTGCGCGCCGTCAGGGACGTCATCTGCCGGCTGCTCGTCCGCCACTACCGCGAACTGATCGCCTACGGCGCCGGCTGGACCGACCCCGAACGCCAGCGGCCCGTAGGCGACACCGGCCGCCACGAGCCCCGCCACCCCGACGCGATCATCGCCGACGAGCTTCAGCGCCCGCTCGAGGACCCCGACCCGCTCCGAGGGATCGCGCAGCTCACCGCACGCCTCGGCGCCGCGTTCACGCTCGACCCCGACGGCGTCACACGCACCAAGACGCTCGGGTCAGAGCGAATGGCGCGCAAGCTCCGCGACGCCCTGCCCGGCGGCGAGGGCGCACTGCGCGCAAGCGTCTGGGAGCTGATGCGACCGATGCTCTCGCCCACGCTCGTCGCGCTCAACCGCGACGCGTTCGTCATCCAGGACGAGTGCGAGACGACCGTGGACCTCGCCGGCCGCCATGCCGCCTCGAGCCTCGACGACCTCGACCTCGACGAGCTCAACAGCGCAGCCGTGTAAGCCCATAACGCGCCTGTCCCTCCCGCCCAAAGCCATCATCGGGCGGGAGGGACAGGGGCCGCGACGCGCCCGCCGGTTCGGTTTCTTCTCTCTCTTTTTTGACCAGCTGGTCGGTCCAGCACGCGCGATAGCAGCAGCCCGGGGATTCAATCGGTCCTGGCGTCGCGAAGGCGTGCTGTGGCTAGTCTCTGAGGGCCCTCCCTTCGCGTCCGAGCAGGTGCGCACCCACGATCACGGTCTTCCCCGCAGGTGGCGAAAAGCGGGTCTCCTGAGCGGGACGTTAGGGGCCCCTCCCGACGGTCTGCGACTGGACTAGGATCGTCCGATGATGCCGAGCGGAAGCTTCTTCACATCGCTCGCGGGCGGGCAGCTCGGTGGACCCCAGAGCGATTTCGTGATCGTCGAGTGGACGGATTCGGGCGAGTCTGAGTACGAGTGGATCGCGCCGCTGCACGTGCACCACGCCGACGATGAGGCGTGGTACGTGCTCGAGGGTATGCTGCGGTTCCGGATCGGCGACGAGATACGAGAGCTCGGTCCTCGCGGCGCGGTCTTGGCGCCGAAGGGAACTCCGCATGCGTATGGCAACGCAAGGCGCGGCCAGCCCGCTCGCTACCTGCTTGTGATGACGCCGAAGATCCGGGCTCTCGTACAGGCGCTCCACGAGCCCGGAGCCGGCGACTACGCGGCGATCTTCCGCGCCCACGATTCCGAGTTGTTCAGCTGACCGAGCAACCTGGTTTGCGCGGCAAGCATGCCTCAGCGGTCGGCCGACGTCTCGCCGCAGGTTGCCGAGCTCCGAAGTGCGCGAGATCCGCGCGGAGCGGGGAGGGCGATGTTCGCCTCGAGATGCTCATGGTTTGAGCGAAGCGGGATCGATGAGCCCCGCCGCGGTGCTCAGCTCGTTATGAGGCGCGATCTCTCGCTGCCCGCGATGTCGCGGCTAGAGCGTGGCCAGGGAGCGAAGGCCGCGCGCGGCGCTGAGGGCCGCGACTGCGCTCAGTGCGAGCATCGCGGTGAGCTGGATCGCGATGCTCGTCGTGACATCGATCAGCTGGCCGGGGCCGTTGCCCGCCGCGCCGATGTTGGGTGAGTCGGCGATAATTCCAACCAGGAAGACACCGGTGGCCAGCGCGATTACCGCCATGCAGAGCCCGACGAGCGCCATCGCG
>JADGPN010000556.1 GCA_017882465.1 Solirubrobacteraceae bacterium | reverse complement strand
GCCGAGCACCGCAGACGTCGCGTATTCGTCGCGCCCCTCAGCCACCTCGGTGAGCCCAAGCGCGGCGAGCTCACCCGCGAGGTGCTCTGCTCCATGGGCAACGACGGCGCCCTCCGTGGCGCGGCTGAGCGCGCCGGCCGCCAGGACGCGCAGCTGCTGGCTCGTGCGGGCGAGAAACGCGGCCAGCGTTGGCTGCTGAACACCCTGTAGCAGCTCCGCGGCTACCTGTACCTGGCCGGCGATGCCCGCGAGCTCCATGCCACGCCGGAACTCATCGCTGCTGAGGGCCGCGGCGACGGCTCCGCCGGCGGCGACCTCCTCGGCCATCGAGAGGGTGGCAGCCCCTTGGGCCGCGTCGCGCGAACCCCTTTGTTCGGCCGCATCACTGAGGGCCGAATAGGTGGCTGCCGCGGCCGCCTCGTCTTCGCCGCGGGTCACGTCGGCGGCACCTTCGGCTGCCTCGCCCACGGTGGCCGCCGCCACACTCTCGGCTGCGGCCAGCTCTTCCGCGCGAACCTCGGTTCCGGGGTCGGCTGTGGCCTTTCCCTTGGTCTTCCGAGCAGGCATCTCGTCCTCCTGTTGGTCGCGGGCGATGGCTCGATGAGTCCGACCCGATCGAACCACCCCGGACAGGGGCCTACGCCGGCTTTGAACGTCGGGCAGACACGATGCGCGAGCTGCCCGCGCTTGGCCAGAACGTGGTCTCGTGCCCATCCGCCCAGCGCACGCTGTAGTGAATACCGAGCGGCGACTCGATTACCTCCAGGATCTCCCCTTCCCGGGGGGCCTTTCCGACCTTCTCCGACTCCACGATGATCTGGTCTCCAGCCTTGGCACCCATTCCCACACCTCCTGGTTAGGGTCCGTTCTAGCACCGCCACCGTCGGGCCACAAGGCGCGGTTGGCAGGAGAATCCGCAGGAGGCTTACGTCCGTTCCTAGTCGGCGGCTCCAGCTGAGACGAGCTTCCCGAGACGATGAACGGACCGTGCGCGATGCGCCGCTCCGGTCGTCCATTGACAAACGCGACCCTCGCGGCAGAATGGGCCACTCCAACCACGATCAGATGGCCATCGCCGCGGTGCGAGCCGCAAGCGATGGCCTTTGGTGCGTCAGCACGCGTCCTGATCCCCGCCACGTCGAGGAGATCCCCATGTTCGCCGCCCCTTGCCTGCGACGCTCCCGGTTGCGCGGTGCGCTGGTTGCGGCCGCCGCCGGCCTGCTGTGCCTGAGCCTGATCGCCTGTTCAGGCTCGGGCAGTGCGTCTCCCCTCTCGACCGACGCCGCTCTGCCCTCGGCCGCGGACGCCTCGCAGGCCCCTTCTCCCGCTGCCCCCAGCGGGGCCACCGAGGCGTCGAGCACCGCCGGCTCGAGCGGTCCCGCCTCCGCCGACACCGGATCGGCGAGTGGCTGCCGCCTGGTGAGCGCCGCCGACGTGTCGACGGCGGTCGGCCAGCCGATGACGCAGGTTGACGCCGGGACCCCCACGGCGTGCCTGTACGGCAGCGCCGATCAGAGCGAGCAGCTCCTGATCTCCATCTTCCCGGACGTCGCCACCATGACCGCGGCC
The DNA here is from genome assembly GCA_017882465.1 of Solirubrobacteraceae bacterium. GTDB lineage: Bacteria > Actinomycetota > Thermoleophilia > Solirubrobacterales > Solirubrobacteraceae > Palsa-465. Next base: position 1,701 of record JADGPN010000556.1, on the reverse strand, counting down.
GTCGATCTCAACGCACCAACCGAGCAGATCGACGGGCTGGGCGATCAGGCATTCTGGAGCGCGCTCTCGGGGACCATCTTCGTTCGCAAGGGCGACCGCGCGTTCAAGATCAACGACCCCGACCTGGCAATTGCCCACCCCTCCGATCCCAACGTTCCGAAGGCCGCCATGACCCAGCTCGCGACGATCGCACTCACGAACTTCTGATCAGCGTCGACCACCTCGAGGCGATCCTGGCGCTTGCCAGCGCCACGGTGGTTCGCAACGAAGGCTCGGGCGTGCGATGGCCCGCATGTTGACCCGAGCGGGTTGTCGGCGGGCGGGTGAGGCAGCGTGGTCATGACGCGGCCGCATGATGACCTAATTGGCGCCGCGCGCCGATCTTCATGTCAGCCGACGGTCTTCCGCGGTGAGCCTACGAGCGCTCGGTCGAGCTGGCGGCCGACGCCGCGGGCGTCCCGGCTCGGTCGGCGCCCGTCCGGCTCCGGCGGCCGCTCCTGGAGCGGTTGGCCGGACGCGTCGGCGCAAGCCTGGCTTCAGCGGTCACCGACCGAGATCGAGGCTCGACTGGAGAGCCGTCTGCGGACCTGACGGCGAGCGCCGGCCGTGCCAGTGGTGATTCCGGCTCGCCAGATCACGATCCCGGCAAGGTGTCCCCGTTCGACGCTCGCGCTAGATGGGAGCGGGCGAGGTCGGCACGGGGAGCGGCCGCGCGGCGACCGGGAATGTCATCGGGGACGGCGGTGCCGCCCGTCGCCGCCACCGCACCGCCGAGCGATCGGAACGACTACTTCTTCGGCTTCTTCGGGCTCGTCTGGCTGAGATCGCTGCCCGCGACACTCTTCTGCGTCTTGGTCGAAGTGGGGTTCCTGAGAACCTTCGACGCCTCTTTCGCGACCTTGGGGCTGGTCTTCTTGTCAGGCATTGTCTGAGCCTCGTTACTCGACCCGCGACGCCAATGAGCCGCCGGACCTCACGTTCAAGGATACGCGGCTGGCCGGACCCCGCCCCGTAGCCCCACGTTCGCCGGTTGAACGTGTCTAGCTTGGTGCGCCCGGAACGATCTCCACGTCCACGACGACGGGCAACTCGGGGGCGTGGCCAGACAGGCCCGTGTTGATCGCTCTTGACCACAACACCGCCATGCACCATCCGATCGCGCTTGCGGGCCAAGGGGATGGTCCAGCGTGCCCACAGGTGGCGGTGCCCACCATGCTGGGAGCATCGCGAGGGTCTCGCGCGCCTCCTCGTTCGTAATCTTCGCGTGTAGGTCGTGGGCAAACCGATTGCGGATGGCGTTGATCTTCATCCAGGCAGGCCGACTTTCGATGTCCAGCTTGCCGAGCGCGATGGCGAGATCAACCCGTTGTGGGAACCGCAGGGAGTCCAACTCCTCGGTTAGGCCTCTGGGAAGCGCACGGTCCAATACGTGGTTCAGAACTGCCTCGAGGGATAGGTGACCGCGAACGACGAGAGTCAACTCGTCGGTGCTATTCACATACCGGTAGAAGCTTTCGCTATCGAGCCGCTCGACCTTCGCGACCGGGCGATCGTCTCGATCCTCAAGACGACGGCGGCCCGAAACTCTGGCGCGCGTCTGCTGCGGCTCGGAGACCTCGACTTCGAGCGGGCACTCATCCGCTTCCGGCAGGGCAAGGGTGGCAAGACCCCGACGTCGCCCTCCAGCCCGAGACCCGGGCT
>JADGPN010000555.1 GCA_017882465.1 Solirubrobacteraceae bacterium | reverse complement strand
TGTCGCGGGTCATAGCGTTATCTCCCATCTCGTGACCGACACCGTGATGCGTCAGCCCTGTCGGTATCTAGAGCACTCAGCACTTGTCCTGATACACGGACGATCCACTCCATACTCTCCCAGTATCCCCGATCGTCTTGAAAGCATCGCTCGAGCTTCGCACTCGCGCGCGGCCGCATCGGATTGCATCAAATATCAAACGGGCGTGCGGAAACCGGAACTCTTCTACGACGCTCCCCACCGCCAAAGAGGAGGGCTCCCCCGGCCGCGACGCCGAGCCCGACATGAACGAGATCCGAAAACGTCGACGTCGCAGACCACTGCCGCGCGCACGACCGCATCCGCCCAGAACCGAGCGCGAGATTCGCTTGCGAAATCACGCGGATGCAGCGGCGAGGCGCCGCCGTTGGCGGGCTTGCGCTTTGTCGCCAACGCACTCGCGCGCCGTGCGCGGGCCGAAGGACAAATGCAATCGTCGATGGCTCTGCCGGTGGTGCGGTAGGACAAGCGCTCGGCCGTTCAACACCCGCGCTGCTCCGTCGGCGCACGCGTCCGCGCCGGATTGGCGGAGACCGCTTTCAACGCGCTTCTCGCCGGAAGCAGGGCCCGCGTCGCGGCATGCAGAATTGCGGCTGTGGCTACGCAGCGCCCGGGCACCTGTACCACCGCCGGGATCCATCCGGCCAGATGTGCCGACGACGGTAAAGCGCTGGGAGGGCGTCCGCATTGGTACGGCGGCGCTGCCCGGTTACGCCTCAAGCGGTAGCGCGGCTGCCGACCCGGCCGTAACCGCTTTCGTGCTTGCGGCTGGCGGGCCTCGAGCTAGCGCTCCCGAGCAACGGGTGCGCTCAAGCCAGGCGGCCTCGGAGCCAGCGCAGGAGCGAGACTGGCGCGGCGGCGGCGTGGCGGGGTGCGGGGCCGGCGTGGCTGCTGGTGGCGGTGGTGGCGGTGTGCACGAGGCGGTTGTGGTCGGCGGCTCGGTGCAGGTCGGCGATGTGCTGTTGGGCGGCGATGAGGGTGAGTTGGGGATGCATGGCGGACCTCGTGTTCGGTTGTGGTGCGGGCACTGTGATCCGCACGGGTTGCAGCTGGCTTGCCGTCCGGTAAACGCCCCGGCCTCGGGCATTGCAGCCGCGGGTCGGGTGCCGTCGGCGGTGTTCGGTCGGCGGCCAGCGAACCGGGATCGGTACCGTCGCGAGGGCGTATGCGTTTCGGGATCCTGGGTCCTTTGCAGGCGGTCGGTGACGATGGGCGTGAGCTCGCCCTGGGCGGGCGGATGCCGCGAGCCGTGCTTGCTGTGTTGCTGCTGCGGGCGAACGAGGTCGTGTCGAGCGATCAGCTGGTTGAGGCGCTGTGGGCGGGTGCGGCGCCGGCGAGCGGCGCGAAGGGACTGCACGTGCACGTATCGCGGCTACGCCGGGCCCTTGCCGCCGGGGACTCAGACCAAGACGGGGAGCGGCTGGTCACGACTGCCGGTGGCTACGTCCTGAGAGTCGGGCCCGAGGAGCTCGATGTGCAGCGATGCGAGCGGCTGATCGGCGAGGGCCGATCGCTGCTGGCGGCGGGACGACCAGATCAGGCACTCGCCGCGCTCAGCGGCGCACTGGAGCTGTGGCGCGGCGACGTCTTGGCCGACTTTCAGTACGACGCGTTCGCGCAGGGCGAGATCGCCCGGCTCGGCGAGCTGCGCGCCGCCGTGCTGGAGGAGCGGATCGCGGTCGAAATGCTGCTGGGCCGGGAGGTGCAGGTGCTGGGCGAGCTCGAGCGTCTCGTGCGGGACTACCCGTACCGCGAGCGTCTGCGGGGCCACCTGATGCTGGCTCTGTACCGGACTGGACGGCAGGCGGAAGCGCTGGCCGCCTACCGTGCGGCACGGTCGGCGCTGGTCGACGAACTGGGGATCGAGCCTTCGGTCGAGCTTCGGGAACTGCACGAAGCGATCCTTGCTCAGGACCGGGCGCTCCTCCAAGCCGACTCAGGCCAGACGGCCGCACCCGCCGGCGCCGGCGCCACGACGGACGCGCGAGCGCCGGGCCATGTCCATCTGCCCGTGCAGGCGACACCCCTGATCGGCCGCGAGCGCGAACTTGCCGAGCTGATGACGCTCGCTGAGTCGCGCCGGCTGATCACCCTGACCGGAACCGGTGGGACGGGAAAGACCCGGCTCGGGGTGGCGTTCGCGGCGGGCCTCGCCGACCGCTATCCGGACGGCGTGTGGTGGGTTCCGCTGGCCATGGTCAGCGAGGCGCGGCTGGTACCAGCCGCGATCGCGGGGGTGCTCGGCGATATTACGGATCTGCCGATGTATCTGCGCGGGCGAGCGCTGTTGCTCGTGCTTGACAACTTCGAGCAGGTGATCGAGGCAGCTCGCGCGGTCGCCGAGCTGCTCTCCGGCGCTCCGGGTTGCGGGGTGATCGTGACAAGCCGGGAGCGGCTCGGGGTCGCCGCCGAGCAGGAGTACCCGGTGGCGCCGCTGTCGCCCCACGCCGCCGTCGAGCTGTTCACCGCGCGGGCGCGGCAAGTGGAGCCGGGCTACGAGCCGGGCGCTGAGATCGACGCGATCTGTGAGCGACTCGATCGACTTCCGCTCGCGCTCGAGCTCGCGGCGACGCGGGTCAAGCTCCTCTCCGAGCAGCAGCTCCTCACCCGGCTGGAGCGGCGGCTCCCGCTCCTCGCCGGCGGGCGCCGCGACCTCCCCACGCGCCACAGCACGATGCGGGCGACGATCGCCTGGAGCTACGACCTGCTGAGCGAGGCCGAGCAGCGGTTGTTCACCCGGCTGGCGGTGTTCGTCGGCAGCTTCGAGCTCGATGCGGCGGAACAGATCTGCGGCGCAGATCTCGACGCCATGCGGTCACTGATCGACAAGAGCCTCGTGCGCCACGCCGACAACGGCTGGCTCTACCTGCTGCGCACTACGCGCGAATATGCACTCGAGCAGTTCGACGCAAGCGACGAGCGCGACGAGATGCGCGCCCGCCACGCACGCTGGTACTTCGCGCTCGGTGTCGCTGATGGTGACGGCCCCCGGGTGGGCACCGATGACCTGATTCGGCTGCGCCAGGACGCCGCCAATGTCGGGCTCGCCCTCGCTTGGGCACTTGACCACGATATCGCCGCCGCGCTCCCACTCGCCGATGCCCTCTTCACGCCTTGGCTAGGGGCCGGACGCATCCGTGAATTAGAGCGGTGGTACGAGCGAGCGCTGGCCGATCCGACCGCACTGTCGTCACGGGACCGAGCCAAGGCGCTGACCGGGCTCGGCTTCGC
>JADGPN010000554.1 GCA_017882465.1 Solirubrobacteraceae bacterium | reverse complement strand
GTCAGCTGCCGGCCGTTGACCGACTGGACGCGGCCACGATCGAGCGTGATCGTGACGAACCCGTTCTTGCTCGCGACGACGAGGTCGCCATGCACCGCCCGGGCCAGCATCCGCCGCGACGGTCCGCCCGCGACTCGTGCCGCGTGGCCGCTCGCGGCGGTCGTGGTCGTGCTCGTGGCGGCGCCGGCGCTGGCGATCACGCTCGCGCCGGCCCCGGCCACCATGCAGCTGGCGGCCACGGCGCCGAGCTTCCAGTTCCTGCGTATCCGATTCATCGCGGGTTGCCTTTCTTTCGTCAGTTCTTGCTTGCCCCGACAGCTTGCCCGCGGCACGCAAGCCACCGGTCAGCTGAAGGTCAGGTGCGTGTAAGAACTGAGCAGGGGCCGCTGACGGCGTGCCTACGATGTCCGGCATGAGCGCGCTGATCATGGTCGTCGAAGATGAACCGAATATCGGTGCTCTGGTGCGCACGTATCTGGCCCGCGACGGATACCAGGTGCTCTGGGTCAGGTCCGGCGAGCAGGCCCTGGCCGAGCTGCCGCGCCACGCGATCACGCTCGTGGTGCTCGACATCGGCCTGCCCGGGATCGACGGGTTCGAGGTCTGCAAGCGGATCGGAGACAAGGTCCCCGTGATCATGCTCACCGCTCGCGACGAGGTGGCCGATCGAGTGGCGGGCCTGGAGCTCGGCGCTGACGACTACATCCAGAAGCCGTTCTCTCCGCGCGAGTTGACGGCCCGCATCAAGGCCGTGCTGCGCCGGGCCGGAAACACCGGCGCGGCCGGCGACGTGACCGCGCTGGGTCCGGTCACCCTGGCGCGCGGCTCCCGCGAAGTGCGGGTCGACGAGCGGGAGATCGAGCTGACCCAGCGCGAGTTCGATCTGCTCGAGTACCTGATGCGCCACGCCGGGCAGGTCGTGGCGCGCGACGAGCTGCTCGAGGCGGTTTGGGGCTTCGTCTCTCCGGGACAGACAAGGACCGTCGAGGTCCATGTCGCGCAGCTGCGCAAGAAGCTCGGGGACGACGCCGACGTGATCCGGACCGTGCGCGGGCTCGGCTACAAGGCGATCGGATGACGCTGCGCCGGCGCGTGCTGGCGTACGTTGCCATCGCCGCGCTGGCCTCGTGCGCGCTGACGGTGCTGGTCGGAGCCGCGCTCGTCCGCCACCGGATCGCGACCCAGCGAATGACGGCGCTCGAGCGGGTGGCCGACGTCGTGGCCACCGTCGGGGGCGTGCCGGGAGCGCTCGGCCCCGGAGACCATGTCTACACCGCGGGCTCGGGAAGACCGCGCCGGCTGGGGCCGGCCCGTGCCGCCCTGGTGCTCGCGGCGGTCCCGGCCACCCCCAACGCCGAGGGCACGGCCACCGTCCGGGGCCGCGACATTCTCTACGTCGCGCGGGCGACCCCCGCCGGCCGGGTGGTGGTGGTGCGCCCGGCCGCGTTCCCCTTCGCCGAGTGGCGGCCGTTCCTCGTCAGCCTGCTGCTCGCCGGGCTCGGCGGGGCGCTGGTGGCCGCCCTGCTCTCCTACCTCCTGGCCCGCCGGTTGACCCGCCCAATCGCCGAGCTGTCGGCAGCCACCGGCCGCCTGGCCTCCGGAGAGCACGGCGTCCAGGTTCCGGTCCATGGCCAGGACGAGCTCGCAGATCTGGGCGCGGCGTTCAACGACATGTCCGGCGAGCTCGAGCGCGCACGCGAGGCTCAGCGGGGCTTTCTGGAGTCGGTCAGCCACGAGCTGAAGACGCCGCTGACCTCGATCCGCGGCTACGCCGAGGCGGTGGAGGAGGGCGCGGTGGCGCCGCCCGAGGGCGGGCGGGTGATCGCCGCGGAGGCGGATCGGCTCGAGCGGCTGGTGGGCGACCTGCTGGACCTGGCCCGCCTGGGCCGCGCGGATTTCTCGGTCGCGCGCGAGCCGGTGGACCTCGCCGGCGTCGCGCGACTGGCGGTCGAGCGCCATCAGCCGCGGGCGCGTGAGCTGGCGATCGGCCTGACCGCCGCGGATAGCGCCGACGCCTGGGTGCTGGGAGATGAGGACCGGCTGCTGCAGGCCGTATCGAACCTGATCGAGAACGCGCTCCGGATCACCCCTGCCGGGGGCAGCGTGACCGTCGCCGCGGGCCCGGGTGAGATCTCCGTCTCCGACACCGGGCCCGGCCTGACGCCCGATGACCTTCCCCACACGTTCGAGCGCTTCTATCTGTACGACCGCTACCGCAGCGAGCGCGCGGTCGGCTCGGGCCTCGGTCTGGCGATCGTCAAGGAGCTGCTGGCGGCGATGGGCGGCACGGTGCAGGCGGCCAGCCTGGCGGCGGGAGGCGCGGAGTTCTCGCTGCGCCTGCCCAGCCTGGGGGCTCCGGTGGGGGCGGGACGGCAGCCGGCGTAGGCGGCGGCGGGTCGTCAGCGGGGCTGGGCGGCCGCCGGCGCTGCAGTCCCTACGCCGGCACGCTCCGCTCCGAGAGATGGGCGCCGACCTTGCGCTTGACGCGCTGAAGGGCGTTGTCGACCGTCTTGGTGTCGCAGCCGATACGGCGGCCGACCTCCTCGTAGGAGCGGCCGTCGAGGTACAGCGAGAGCACGCGGGACTCGAGCTCGGAGAGCGCCGTCGAGATGCAGGCCACCAGCGCCCGGAGCTCCTCGGAGGAGATCGCCTGATTGACCGGGTCGTGCACGGTGGACCCGGGCAGTATCTCGTCGAGCGTCGGCTCGTTGTCACCGGCCCCGCCCGCGGGCGAGCTCGAGAACGAGACGTACTGGTTCAGCGGCGTGTGCTTGTTCCGGGTCGCCGTCTTGACCGCGGTGATGATCTGGCGCGTGATGCAGAGCTCGGCGAAGTTGCGGAAGCTCGACTCGCGATCGGTGCGGTAGTCGCGCACCGCCTTGTAGAGACCGACCAGGCCCTCCTGGATCAGATCATCGGAGTCGCCGCCGGCGAGGAAGTACGACGAGGCCTTGAGGCGGACGAATCCGTAATACCGGCGGACCAGCCGATCGTAGGCGTCTGGGCGCCCTTGCTTGGCCAGGGCGATCAGGAAACCATCCTCAACCTGAGGTTGAGCCTGAGAAGAAGCGGAAAGTCGGGCCACGAGAAGATGTCCCCTCTCGGCTCCGCCGCGCAGCGGCGGGCCTGTCGGAAGTCGTGACGCGTCACCTCCCCTGGCGCCGCACCTATGTGATTGTCCGAGCACAGCCGCGATAGCTGCACCCCCTCTTGCGCAACCCCAGGTCTAAACCTCGAGTTGATCCTTATCTCCCGCCGCGAGCTTGACATAGCACTGCATGCGTG
>JADGPN010000553.1 GCA_017882465.1 Solirubrobacteraceae bacterium | reverse complement strand
CTCGTTGAGGGAGATCTGCTCAGCGCCGGTCCAGATCACCGCGGGATCGAGATCATCCAGCGGCCCGTGCGGGATCGCGGTCGGGTGTTCGGGTTCACGAACGAGGTAGCCGTGCTCGTTGTGTTCGGCGGGGAGCCGCAGATCGGCAGCACGCTTGTGTGCTGTACCGCCGCCCTGCTTGACCCAGCCCGTAACCACTGGTCCACGGTCCGCGTCCCAATCGAGCGGGGAATATGGACCTCAGGAAATTGGCCACGGCTCATTATCGAACGGTGATGTGGCTACCCGATTCGGCGGTGTTATCTGACAACCTCATGGCGGAACGCGCCCTTGACGCCCGTACTGCCCGCATCCTCTCAACCAGCCGTTGAGCGCCGCTGAGTTTGCGCGATGCCGGGTCGGCATGTGGCGCCGTATCGCACTACGCTCGAGCCGGCGGATGCTTGACGGCGGCGGCTGAGGCATCAGGTCCCTCAGAAGGTGGCGCGTAGGAGCCCGCCCCGGGCCCGACCTTGGGCAGCCACTCGAGCCACTTTGGCAGATACCAGTTCCAATCCCCGAGCAGCTTCATGGTCGCCGGCAGCAGCACGCCGCGAATGATGGTTGCGTCGATCAGTACGGCCACTGCGAGGCCGACGCCTAGTTCCTTGAAGATGAGCAGGGACAGGGTTGCGAAGATCGCAAATACCGAGATCATCACCGCCGCGGCGCTAGTGACGACACCGGCCGTGGTCTTGATCCCGTGCGAGACCGCGTCCACGGTTGGCCTGCCGCGGTCGAAGGCCTCGCGGATTCGAGTGAGGATGAACACGTGGTAGTCCATCGAGAGGCCGAACAGCACCACGAACAAGAACAGCGGCATCCAGGAGACAATCGCGCCGTTGGACTTGAAGCCGAGCACCGACTGCAGGTGGCCCTCCTGGAAGATCCAGACCAGCACGCCGTAGGCCGCCCCGACGGAGAGCAGGTTGAGGAGGATCGCTTTGAGAGGAATCACGAGCGAGCGGAAGGTGAACAACAACAGGATGAACGCCGCGGAGAGGACGAAGATGAAGACCACCGGGGCGTGCGACTTCAGGGTGTCGTTGAAGTCGGCCGAGCTGGCCGTGTAGCCGGCGACGTTGGCCGTCGCGCCCGGCACCCGTTCGATGGTCGCTGGGATCAGCTTGTCGCGGAGCTGTGTGAGGGCCGCAGCTGACCGGGAGTCCGTGCCGTTGCCGGCGACCGGGACGTCGACCTGCGCGACGGTGTGGTCAGGACTCACGGTGTTCGTGATCGGCTGCTTGAAGTGCGGGCTGGCAGCGGCCCGACGGGTGAGCTCGTTGATCGCAGCGACCACGGGCAGTGCCCTGACGTCCTTGGCGCGCACGACCACTTGGGCGGGGATCGGCCCGCCGGGGAAGGACGCTTGAAGGCGATTGTAGGTCTTGATCACTCCGATGTTCTGTGGCAGCGTCTCGACGCCCGGCGTCGCCGTGTGGAGGCTGAACGCCGGTATCGCCAGGAACACCAGCAGCGCTGTGGCGGCGACGACGGAAACGACAGGATGGCGCAGCGCCGGGTTCAGGATCCGCGCCCACGCCCCGCTCTCCCTGGCGTTCCACTTCTTCCTGGCGAGGAAGGGGATGCGCCCCTTCTCGACGCGATCGCCGAGCCAGGCCAGGATCGCCGGTAGCACGGTGAGCGATCCGAGCACAGCGACGGCGACGACGAGGATCGTGCCGGTGGCGAACGACGTGAAGGTGGGCGCCCCGGCGAGATACATGCCGGCCATCGCGATCATCACCGTGAAGCCGGAGACCATCACCGCCCGGCCTGAGGTCGCCGCTGCTGCCGCCAGCGAGGCCCGTTCGCTGCGGCCGGATTCCCGTTCCTCGCGTTCGCGGCGCAGATAGAACATTGAGTAGTCAACTCCGACCGCGAGACCGATCAGCAGGATGACTTCGTTGATCGACTGGTCCACGGCGCTGATGTGGCTCAGGACGCCGACCAGACCGATCGTCCCGAGCACCGCGGTGAGACCGAGCAGCAGGGGCACGCCGGCGGCCACCAGCGAGCCGAAGGCGATCAACAGGATCACCAGCGTGACCGGCAGCGAGGTCACCAGCGCCGTCTGGAAGTCCTTGCTGATCGCGTCGTTTACCTGGTTATCAGAGCTCGCTTGGCCGAACTCTCCGACCGTCAGCTGCGGATGGGCGGCCTGCGTGGCGGCGATCGCCGCCAGCGTCCCACTTGCGCGCTTCTGGGCCGTGCTCTGATTGCCGGCGATCTTGAACCGGGTCAGGGTCGAGTGGCCGTCGGCAGAGATCTGCGACCGGTTAAAAGGCGTGTACGGACTCTCGATCGCGTACACGTACGGCAGCTGGGACAAGCGGAACTGGGCGTCGCCGACCGCAGCGCGGAACGGGAGGCTGTTCGCCTTCTCCGTGGCACTTTGGACCAGCACCATCTCGTCGGCGCTCTTCGGAAAGGCGGCGTCCACCGTGCGCGCCGCCTGGCCCGACTCGCCGACCCCGGAATGGGCGTTGTCGAGCGTCTTCGTCCCGACGCTGGCTCCGATCAGGAACGCGACGATCACGAACCCGAGCCACCCCCAGATCGCCGTCTTGCGATGCTGTGCGCTCCAGCGGCCCATTCGCGCGGCAACATTGAGGCTCTGCCCGTCCGCCGCAGCCGTCTTCGCAGCCGCCTCAGCCGCGGGTGTGTTGAGGTCTCGCGTCACTGCACGTAGCCCAGCGACGTCAGGTATTGGTGCGCGACCACGGCCGGGCTCTGCTTGCCGATGTCAGCCCGGTAGTTCAGCTCCTGGATGACCGGGAGCGTCAGGTTGCCCTGAACCTTCGCGATCGTCGCGCCGAGATCCGGGCCCGCCCGGTCCACGACGCTCTTTGACGCGATGAAGATCACATTGCCGGGGGGGATCACGCGTTTGTCGTCTCGCAGGATCGTGTACCCCGTGAAGCTCGCCAGCTGCGCGTCGCTCGTGAACAGGATCGAGAGGGTGGCGTCACCGTTGTCAAGCACGGCGTAGCGGCGTCCGATCGCTACCGGCTTGAACTGCTTGAACCTGAGGCCGTAGCTCTGCTCCAGGCCGACGAGGCAGTCCATCCGCACGCGACACTCAGGGGAACCGGCGAGCACCAGCTTCCGCGACTTGCCCGTCAGGTCCGCGATGTCTCTCAGGCCAAGCGTGTGCGCCGTGCTCGCCAGACTGCCGACGGCGTTCGAGTCGGCAAACGGCGTCGGTGCAAACGCGACGATCCCTTCCCTGGCAAGGTCCGCCTT
>JADGPN010000552.1 GCA_017882465.1 Solirubrobacteraceae bacterium | reverse complement strand
AGTCTTCACAGGACTGCTGCGCCAGGCGTGAAGCAGCAGCGCGGCACCAGCGGCTGCCGACCGTAGCCCTGCATTTATCGCCGTGAGGGCATCCTGGCGCTGGCGCCCTCAGACCCGCAACGCGCGGGTTCCGTGCCTCAGCGGCCGGATCCCGCCGTCGCGGCAGGCTCCGGAGCCGCGAGCGCCCTGCAGCCCGCGCAACGGAGGACCACTGCCCGGCTTGGGCGGAAGGCCTGTCGTGTCGTGAAAGCAGGGCATCAGCCCCCCGCGGATCGTCGATGCCGCTGTTCCTATGGGGAGGGCGCTTCGGAACGGGCAGATCGACCGCGGCGTTGTCGAGTGTGTGGTGGAACCACTCCAAGCCCTCAAATGGCTTCGTCGAGCATGGCGAGAAGTTCGATGGTAGCGTGGCGCGTACCGTCAGGCTGACCGGTTTGATGCGCAAATTCCTGAGCGCGGGAGCGGTAGCGAGGGTCGGCCAAAATGGCCGTTACGGCGTCTCGGATGGTGCCCGTTGTCGCGTCGCTGTCGAGTGCGATCCCGAGGCCCAGTTCGCTGACTCGCGCGGCGATCGGGGCCTGGTCGCGGCCGAGGCCGGGGACGCAGACCAACGGCACGCCGCAGCTCAGTGCGGCCATCGTGGTGCCGTGGCCGCCATGGCAGACCATGAGCTCGAGAGTCGCCATGACGGAACCGTGGGGGAGGTAGTCGAGCACGGTGGCGTTGCCCGGGACGCGCAGTCGCGCGGCGTTGAAGGCGCCGCTGGTAGTAGCGAGGACGTCGAGGGGCAGGCCGGCAAGAGCGTCGAGTGCCGTTTGCACGCGCTGCGGGGTGTTCTGCAGACTCTCGGTGCTGTAGCTGATGAGCACCCGCGGGCGGTCGCATGCGGGGTGGATCGCGACCGAACCGGTCCGCGGTCGCCACGGGCCGCTCACCGGGCCGACGTAGATCGGGCGCAGGCGACCGACCGGCACGGGCCGGTCGAAGTGCGCGATCGACGCGACCAAGAGCCGGTCTGCCCAGGCCCATGCGTCCGCCGCCGCCGCAAGCGGCGGCACCCCGCGCGCGGCCCGTTGTACGTTGGCCGTGTCCAGAACCGCCTGCCACACCGGCAGGTATATCCCGAGAGCGGTGTGCACGAGGACGGCGGTTCGCCGCGCGACGCGGGATTGCAGAGCCCAGCTCAGGTTGCAGTCGATGACTAGCGCATCGGCGCTCGCGGTAAGGCGGCCCAGCTCAGCGAGCATGGTGTCCGTGCCTTGCGCAACATCGAGCAGGTAGCTCATGCGCTGCTCCGGATCGCCCGGCGGCATGATCCCGAGCTCCGCGTAGCCGAGCGCCAGCGGTTCGACCGCGCTCTGCAGCGATCGCGGACCAACCACGGTCACCGCATGGCCGCTCGCGCGAAGCGCGACCGCGATGGCGACCGTCACGGCGACGTTGCCGCCGCCGTCCCACGTCACCAGAGCGATCTGGCCCACCGCTGTCTCTTCTTGGGCATGCCGTCCGCGCCTGCCCGCACCCAACGTGTTCGACGCGCGGGAGGCCGTGCGCATGAGCATAGGGCGGGCTTCCAGCGCGCGTGTACAAATTGGCGCTCACAGCGGTCCCGCTGTCTACGCAGCATCGTGGCGGCACCGCGCACCGCCTTTCCGCACGCCGGAGCACCTGGCCGGACACGACGCGAGGGAGCGGCGGCGAACTGGCCCGCGGTTCGCGAGATCGGGCTTCCGTGTGGAGGGGCCGACCAGGCGGCTCGGAGGAAACCCGTCGGAGCGTTAGAGCGGGTGTCTGGCGATCGCCGGCTCAGAGCGCCCTCGGTACCCTGGAAAAGGACGGATAGCCGCGCTGCCGTAGTGCGAGGACGACACCGGATCCCGCTTGGTTCTGCGCCGGCGTCTCGTAGGCGCCCGAGTTGACCATTCCAGGATTTCCGTACAGAATCGTCCCGACCCGGCGTGACCGAATATCTCCTCTCGCAGCAGGGCTCACCGGATCTCGAACGATCTCGTCTGAGGCTGCTGCAGGAGTTCCACGACCCGCTGACCATCTGCCAGCTGGACGCGATCGGCGTCGACGAGGGCTGGCGGTGCCTGGACGTCGGAGCGGGCGGAGGCTCGGTCACACAGATGCTTTCTGAGCGCGTCGGAAGCACGGGTTCGGTGCTTGCGGTCGATCTCGACACCAGCCTCCTCGATGCGTTGGCGACAGATCGGATCGAGGTGCGCCGCCACGACCTCCTCTCAGAACCCCTTCCGCAAGATGCATTCGACCTCGTGCATGCGCGGCTTTTGCTGATGCATCTGCCCTCGCGTTTGCAGGTACTGCGGCGACTCGCGGGCGCGGCGCGTCCTGGAGGGTGGGTGGCAGCAATCGATCCGGACTTCACCACAGTGGCGTTATCGCCCACCAACTTGAGCTGGGAGCGGACCTGGTCGGTGTTCTGCGACACGGTGCTGGCCGGTGGCTGGGACCCTCGCTATGGCGCGCGCCTCTGTGGCGAACTACGAGCAGCAGGGCTGGTCGACGTTCAGGCCGACTATGTCGCGAGCCTCGGTGCAGGCGGGTCGCCCGTTCTTCGCCTGCTGTCCTTGACGCTTGAGCGGCTGCGCGAACGGATGGTCGCGTTCGGGGCAGACAGCGAGGAGATCGACGAGGCGAGACGCCTACTCGAGGATCCCACCAACACGATCACTTCTCCAACGACCTGCGTGGCGCGTGCGCGGCGCGCGACTGCGTGACGCACAAACATCGGCATCGGGCTCGAGAATGTCCGCGATGAGCACTGCGTTCGCACAGAGGCAGGTCTCTGGCCCACGCTGGGTGGCGGACCTGGATCTCGCCAGCTGCGAGTCGCGCCGCGTCGTCGGCGTCCGTTGCCGTCGCTGATCGGTACTGACGTCCCTGCCTTTCCGTGTCCGCGGGTACGCGCAACCGGTCGGCGCGGGACCGATCCGCGGCCCCGCTTTGATTCTGCGAGAGGTGCGTTGGCCGCCAACGCACGCGCCCTCCTTGTCGCCAATCTCGCGCCTCTCAGCGGCGTCGACGCGTCGGTCGGCCGGACCGTCGACCCGAAGTAGCGCGTTTTCATGAATCCAGGGCACGCGCCACAGGCAGTTGCCGGACAGGTCCGGAGACCCGCAAAGTTCGGATGCGGGTCTGAGCCCGCGGGTCCGCGCGCACCTGCTAAGCGCGGATAGCAGGAGCCTCCGGCCGTCGATTCCCGACCTCTCAGACTCCTGCTGCGGAACGATTGCAGGCGTCCGCTGAGGCAGCTCGCGTGCTGTC
>JADGPN010000551.1 GCA_017882465.1 Solirubrobacteraceae bacterium | reverse complement strand
GGAGCGGCCGGAGGGGGCGGGGCTTGGCTCATGGCGCTCATCTAGTGGCCTCCGGCGCTCAGGCGGTCGAGGGCGAGGTTCAGCTGCAGCACGTTGACGCCCGGTTCACCGGAGAACCCGAGCCCGCGGCCGTGCGTGTAGGTCGAGATCATCTGGTCGACTTGCGAGAGCGACAGCTTGCGCACCGACGCCACGCGATGAGCCTGAATGTCGGCGTTGGCGGTCGAGATGTCCGGGTCGA
Organism: Solirubrobacteraceae bacterium; assembly: GCA_017882465.1. Lineage (GTDB taxonomy): Bacteria > Actinomycetota > Thermoleophilia > Solirubrobacterales > Solirubrobacteraceae > Palsa-465. The sequence continues at coordinate 3,053 of JADGPN010000551.1, read as the reverse complement.
TCCCCGACGCGGAGGTGTTGGCGGCATCGACCGGGACGCTCGCCGCGGTCAGGCTCGGGACGTAGGGCTTCTCGAGCGCGAGGTAGGACTGGATGTTGGCCGCGATCGCCTGCTCGGTCGCCTTGTTATTGGGCCCCAGGTTCGAGAACGCCGTCGCGGCCGCGTTGTTCGGGGGCACCGTCGCCGACGGCCGGCTCTGGAAGTACTTCGGATCCGGATTGGTGACCGGGTTACCGTTCTTGTCGACCTGCGGCTTGCCGTTCTTGACGACCTGGTCCGCGAAGTTCTGGCCGACGAGCTTGGAGCCGACGAGCTTGCCGTTGACCTTGATCTGCTGGCCGTTGGCGTTGCCCGGGAAGGCCACCTGGCCGACCCCGGTGATCACCAGCGGGTACAGGATGCCGAGCACCAGCGTCAGGACGACGATGCCGATGGCGGATGTGATGAGATCGCGTTTCATATCAGTAGAGGTGGGAGGTGAGGCCCTGCACGATCGGACCGAGCAGCAGGGCGGGGAAGAAGGTGAGCGCGCCGACGAGCACGATCACGCCGATCAGCAGGATCACGAACGTCGGGTTGTCGGTGCGCATCGTCCCGAGACCGGCCGGGCTGACGCGCTTGCCGGCCAGCGAACCAGCGACCGCGAGCACGAACAGGATCGGCGCGTACCGGGCGATCATCATGTCGAAGCCGCCCAGCAGGTTCGCCAGCGTGATTCCGTGCGAGCCGAGGTTGCCCGCGTTGGGCTGGATGAACCCGGTGTAGCCGGCGAACGCCGAGCCGTTGTTGTTGGCCTGCGACAGGTACGCGTAGAAGGTCTCCGAGAACCCCTGCGGGCTGCCCGCGGCGTTGGCCGAGATCGACAGCGCGCGCGCCGACCGGCTCGCGGTCGCGACCGCCGTGCAGAACAGCGCCGCCAACGGCGTGAACAGCAGCCCGATCACGACCAGCTTGATCTCCCGCGCCTCGATCTTCTTACCCAGATACTCCGGCGTCCGACCGACCATCAGCCCGCCGATGAACACCGCCAGCAACACATACAGCAGGATCGAGTACAGCCCGGTGCCGACACCGCCGAAGATGGTCTCGCTGGCCGACAGGTTCGCGAACGGGATCGCGCCGCCGATCCCGGTGAACGACTCAAGTGCGCTGTTGACCGCACCGCACGACGTGACGGTCGTGACGACGTCGAACAGCGCCGAGCCGGCAATCCCGAAGCGCTGATCCTTGCCCTCCATGTTGCCACCGCCGGAGCCGGCGATCACGCCCGTGTGCAGACCGGCCGCGTGCTGCGCGGGCGAGCCGTGGGCCTCGGCGATGTAGGCCACGATCGCGCCGGCCAGGAACATGATCATCACCGTGGTGTAGATCGCGTAGCCCTGGCGGCGGTTGCCGGTCATCTTCCCGTACATGAAGATCAGCGCCGCCGGGATGACCAGCACCGCCAGCATCTCGACCAGGTTCGTGAACCCGGTCGGGTTCTCGAACGGATGCGCCGAGTTGACGTTGAAGAAGCCGCCGCCGTTGGTGCCCAGCAGCTTGATCGCCTCCTGCGAGGAGGTCGGGCCCGTGGCGATCGTGTTGCTCAGTCCGGTGATCCCGTTGAAGCTCAGATAGTGCGAGAAGTTCTGGATCCCCCCCTGGAACACCAGCACCAAGGCGAACACGAACGAGATCGGCAGCAGCACCCACAGGAGCGTGCGCACGAGGTCGTGCCAGAAGTTGCCCAGGCCCTTGCCGCTCCGGCCGATGATCCCGCGGACCAGAGCCACCGCGGCGGCGATCCCGACCCCCGCCGAGAGGAAGTTCTGGACGGTGAGCCCAGCCATCTGGCTGAAATAGCTCATCGTCGTCTCGCCACCGTAGTACTGCCAGTTCGTGTTCGTCATGAACGACGACGTGGTGTTGAACGTGACGTTCCACGGCGCCGAATGGAAGCCCTGCGGGTTCAGCCCCGTCCAGTTCCACAACGTCTGCGTGCGCAGGATGAAATACAACAGCAGCCAGCCCGCGACCGAGAAAATGATCAGGCTCTTGGCATACGCCTTCCAATCCTGATTCCGGGACGGATCGACGCGCATGACCCGGTAGAGCAGACGCTCGGGCCCGCCCATCACCCGATCCATGAACGTGCGCTCGCCCGTGTACACGGCGGCCATGTAGCCACCAAGCGGGTACGCGAGCACGGTGAGGATGCCCGCGAAGGCGAAGATCGTCAGCCAACCGAGAAACGTCATGACCTCAGAACTTCTCCCCACGCAGCAGCGCGTAGAGGAGATATGCACAGACCAGGACCGACACGATCAGCCCGAAGAAGTCCGCGCCACTCATGTGGCTGAACAGGAATGCGCCGACGGCCGGACTCATATCCGATCCAGCCCGTAGATCAGCGCGTACAAGGCCCCGAACATGACCAGGGCCAGGACGATGGAGAGAAGATCGTCTAGAACCATGGCCGCATGATCGGTGCGCCGCCGTCAAGTCGGCGTGCAGATTCAGCCGACCGCCGTGCAGATCGTGTGAAGACACCCCGCCAGCGGCTCATGGGCGGGAACGGCCGCACATGCGGCTCATCGACGGGAGCTCCATTGGATCTAGACGGTGACCGAGTCGAACCCGATCGTGGGGGCGTCCCCGCCCAGCACATCCGCTATCTCCCAGACTGCCTGGGCCACGCTCAGCCCACAGCCCGGGTTGAACAGTGGGCTGCTGACACCGTCGGTGAGCAGCATGCGGACAAGTGCCATGCCTCTCGGGGTCACTGGGCCCGTCCCTTCGAGCCGCTCCGCCAGCCCCAGGATCGCCTCCCGACCGGCCCTCACCGCAGCGCGCTCGATCACAACCGCCGAGATCAACCGGCCCGACGCGGCACGATCGACGAACTCCACCACCCCCCGAAGATCGCGGGCGACCAGCTGCCGCGCGCGAGCATTGGTCAACTGGTAAGAGCGAAGGGCCAGCGCAGCCGTGGATTCGCACGGATGACCGGCGGCAAGCTGCCGGTCGAGCCTCGTGCGCGTGACACGCACCTGCAACCGGAGGGCAAACGAACC
>JADGPN010000550.1 GCA_017882465.1 Solirubrobacteraceae bacterium | reverse complement strand
TGGCGACGCTGCTGGAGCTCGAGAACGACATCTCGGTGGTCGCCCAGGTGGCGCGCGGCGACGAGGTGGTGCCGGTCGCGCTCGCGGCCAACCCCGACGTGGCCCTGCTCGACATCGAGATGCCGGGCCGCACCGGGCTCGAGGCCGCCGAGGAGTTGCGCGTCGCGCTGCGCAGTTGCCCGGTCCTGATCCTGACCACGTTCGGCCGCCCGGGCTGCCTGCGCCGGGCGATGGAGGGCGGAGCCGCGGGATTCATGCTCAAGGACACCCCGGCCAGCGAGCTCGCGGGAGCGATCCGCCGCGCGATGGCCGGGGAGCGCGTCGTCGATCCGGGCCTGGCCGCGGCCGCGCTCAGCCAGGGCGAGAGCCCGCTGACGCCGCGCGAGCACGAGGTCCTGACGGAATCCCGGCGGCACGCGACCGTGGCCGAGCTGGCCGCCGCCCTCTACCTGTCGCCGGGCACGGTGCGAAACCACCTCTCCTCGGTGATGCACAAGCTCGACGCGCGCAACCGGGCCGAGGCGGTGCGGGTGGCCGAGGACAGAGGCTGGCTGTAGGGAGGGTGGGGAGGAGTCAGCTCACGCCGGCGACGTGAGGGGCCGGATCGGCCGAGACGAGTGCGGCTGAGAGGACTCGAACCTCCAAGGGGTTTCCCCCACACGGACCTGAACCGTGCGTGTCTACCAATTTCACCACAGCCGCCGGACCGCCAACTTACCAAGCGGCGCTGCTCGACGGCGGCCCAGCCACGGTCCGGCCAGAAGCCCGCAACCCACTTCCGGGCTTCGATCGCGCCCGGAACGGACCGGCCGGCGCACGACCCCCCGGCCGGATACCCTCTCCCTACGCGCCGCTATCGTCTAGGGGACTAGGACGCCGCCCTCTCACGGCGGTAACCCGGGTTCGAATCCCGGTAGCGGTATAGTGCGATTTGCAGGGATTTTGTGGCGCGACCGGCCGTTATTTGCACCCTCATCTGGCCGCCGTGCGTACCTGATGCGTACCGACTTCGCGCCGTGCCTTCGCGATCTCGGCGTCCGCGTCGATTCGCTCGCGATCCTCGAACTCGTCGATCAGATGCGCGTACGTCGACAGGAACACCGCGAGGGTGTGTCCAAGCTGCTTCGCGCACCAGATCGGCTGCTTGCCCTCCGCGAGCAGCAGGGAAGCGAACGAGTGCCTCAAGTCATACGGGCGCGGGACTGGATCGAGTCCCACCGCACGGCAGGCCGGCGCCCAACGGTCGGCGCGCCACATCTGCCACGCGTTCTTGTCCCAAGGCTTGCCGTCGTCGTCGAGCAGGATGAGCGTTTTCTCGGGTGGCCGGCCGATCGCGAGCTTGTGCTCGCGCGCGTCCTGCGCGAGCGCCGACAGCAGACGGACGGTGCGGTGCTGCCGGTTCTTGGTCGGCTTGACTCGAGCCGTCGGGGTTGGCCGCGCCTTGTATGAGGATCGTGTTCTCGCGGAATCCCTCCAACGGGAGCGCGCGCAGTTCGCCCGGTCGCAAGCCGGCATACGCCAGGATCGACACCATGAGAGCATCCCGCTGGCGCGTCTCTGGAGTGCCAGGCGCCGGCAGTGTGTACCGCCGTCTGGCGCGCTGTCCGGACGCTGAGGCGCTGATCTCCCGGTCGGGCGGATTGAGCATCGCCTCGCGGATCCGCTCGACTACGGCGGGTGGGAGCGGCCGCACCGCATCGGGCGGCGCCGAGCGCGGGGCGCGTACGAGCGACAGCGGGTTAGCCATGATCGCGCCGTTCTCGGCAGCGTGGCGCAGCACGCTTGAGAGCAGCGTGCGCGCCTTGTGGATCGTGCCGGGACTGACGCCGGCCTTGATCAGCGCGGCCTGCCATCCGGACAGCAGCGGGGCGCCGAACTGGCCGAGCGGCACGTCATCGAGCCACGGCGCGATGTGAACGCCGTAGACCTCGGCGTAGCGGTCCCGCGTGGAGTCGGCAAGCATGACCGCGTGTTCGGGAGCCCACCGCTCCGTCACCCACCGTCCAAGAGTCGGGCCGCCGCGTGCCGTGAGCTGCTGGACGGCGAGCGGACCGAGCTGCTTTCGACGCTGAACCTCGCGGTCCCACGCGTCGGCATCCTTCTTGAGAGCGAACATCCGAGATCGGTTGGCGCCGTTCTCCCGCCAGCGGACCTCCCATCCGCGTGTGCCGTCCTTGCGAGTCCTCGGCCTGACGCTCATTCCGCGCCCCCCTTGTAGCGACGGCTGCGTCCCGGCTTTCTCGGCATCCGTCGTCCTTCGCGTTCCGTGATGCGTGCGCTCCCGGGAAGTGTTCCGTATGCGAAGCGCAAACCAACCCCTCGCTACCGGGAACCGGCAGTCCGAATCGCGTCCGCCGCCCCGCCGCGAGCCCGCGAGCGCACGCGAGCGAGGGCTCTGGGCGCTGGCAAGACGCCGCGCGGGGGCTCCAGCGCCAGCTCGGCAGGATCAAAGCGCCAATGGCGGCCGACTCGCCTGGCCCCCGCAACCCGGCCAGCGGCGGCCGCCCGCGTGAGTGTCTTCGGGTGTACGCCCAGATGCTCGGCAGCCTCGTTGGGGGAGAGGAGACGGTCGTTGGACTTGCGCTCGTCCAGCAGCGTGCGCAGCTCTTGACGCGCGCCTGGGTTCGCGCGCAGCTCGTCGAGAATCGCCAGGACCAGGGTCTGCGCTACTCGCGCCTCAGCGCTGCTCGCGGCCATCGATGCTCCAAGCGTCTCCCGGTCGGCGCGACCGTGCGTGAGACCGTGCTGCGGTGCTAGCGTCGGGCGCCGATTTGCCGGGGTCGGTCCGTGGTGCCCCGAGCTTCTGGCCGAGCCGCCTCTGGAGCGTGGCGTGCAGCAGCTGTCTTGGCAGCAGGGCGGCGGTGAACGAGCTCGGCGACAGGAGCGCGTCGAGCTGCTCGGGGTTCCAGTGCGAGTTGCGGGCGGCGAGCACGACCTCGACGAGGATCTGTTCGCACCATTCCCGGATCGGCGCTTCGATGATCGTGTGGGCGCCGGGCACGCCGCGGTAGCGGGCCCGCCAGTGTGCGATCAGGTCGGTGATCGCGCGGAAGTCGGCGTTGATGGTCAGCTCGTGGCGGCCGGGGTGGTAGCGGGCGGCCTGGTCTTCGAGGTCGCCCGGCGCCCGGGTTGCGTCGCGCGCTGAGATCCAGGCGACGTCGGGCAGACCGACGATCGCGGAAAAGTGCGCGTCGTGGTCGGGATCGTGCGCTGGCGACTCGCCGCCGGCGAGGCTTTGCTCGGGCTCCCACTGGACGGGTGTGCGGTTTGGATACGCGGCCGGCTCGGCGCTGGGT
>JADGPN010000128.1 GCA_017882465.1 Solirubrobacteraceae bacterium | reverse complement strand
GGGATCTCAAGCGAGCGAACCAAGGCCGGCGTGATGCAGGCTGTCACGGCCGGCGGAAGGCTGTCCATGCCCCGGCCCTGGACCGCGGGGGCGCTGTCACGCAGGCAGGCCAGCGCAAGCACCTGGTCTCGCATGCCACTGATCATGTGCTCCGCTTGCCACACCCGAGCCCGCGCGATGCTCGAGCGGGCATGGAGGGCGTAGAGCCAGGCCAGGCCGATCAGCTCCGCCCAAGACGGCTCTCTTACGGCGGCGGTCGCCCTCGTGGTGGTCCCGAACAGCAAGCGCAGCGGGCGAGAGCCCTCCAACCGGTCCCACACACATGGGCCCCTCAAGCGCGAGCGCCAACTCGTCACGACCACTCCAACGCTCGACGACGACGAGCTCACCCCCCTCCAGCCGACTGAGCGTGATCGTTCCCGTCCCCCCCCATCGCCAACGCGACCCGCGAACGAGACGACCGCGATCGCCGCGCCACGGCGCTCGAGCTCCTCCCACACAGCCTGGCGAGCCGCCAGCTCCCGACGCCCAGGACGCAGCCGGGCCGCATGCGGCCGGGAGCACTCACGACCCGACGGCGTCTCGCACGGGTCGCCGGACAGCGCCCTACAGGTCCGGCACGGGCGCTCCCGCCAGCCCCGCGCTACGTGCATCCTCTGGGCCGGACTCGGGCGCTTCCGAGACGAATACCGATCCTGTCGACAGCGAGAGCCAGGCGCCGCCCAGCAGTACGGGCACCACTCATCCAGCCATGCCCGGCGGTCGCTCACGGCAGATCCCGCGCTTTTGCGCCTCGATCGTGGTCACCGTTTTGGTCACCGATTTTCTTCCTACCGATGCCCATCTTCGCTAACCAGCGCATGGGCTCGGGGGGAACGGCTGGGGGAACGACGGGTCCAATACGAGGACCCGGACTGGCCCGCGCTGACCCACGGGAGCGTCGCCCTTGCGGCCCGAAGACGGTCGGAATTGCCTGCAACGCTCAGAAGTTGCCGCTACGACGCGGCGAAGGAATCGAACCTTCCAAGCCGGGGGCTGCCCGGCCCTGCCAGTTTTGAAGACCGGATGGGCCACCAGGCCCGTGCCGCGCCGCCGGTGATCGTAGAGGCGCCGGGGCGAGCGGGGCTCTCGGTACCGGCGCTCAGCTGGCGAGGCCGTGCTCGAGCACGCCTTTGACGTTTGCGTCGAGTGCATTGAGCCGGTACAGGGCGAGCGCCTCGGCGGAGCCGAATCGCCTCCCCGGAGCCTGGTCAGGGCCGTGGTGGCAGAGGACGCAGTGCAGCAGTGCCAGTCGGCGCTCCTCGTCGAGCTCGCCGGCGCGCTCGGAGAGCATCCGCTGACCGATCGAGATGTGACCGAGCAGGCGCCCCTCCTCCGTGAGCCCGAAGTCGGCGCCGTAGGTGAACTCCTGGGTCCGGCCCAGATCATGGACGATCGCCGCGCTCAGGAGCAGGTCGGAGTTGAGCTTGGGGTGCAGCTGACAGAGATCGTGGGCGAGCGTCGCCACCGCGACCGTGTGCTCGAGCAGGCCGCCCAGGTAGGCGTGGTGCCCGGCCCGCGAGCATGGCGCCCGCCGCCACTGCGCTCGTAGCGATCGGTCGGCCAGCAGCGCGTCGAGCAAGACCCGGTAGCGGCGGTCGTAGACCTCCGTGACCAGGTGCTCGAGGAATCCGTCGAGCTCGTCCAGATCGCGATAGGCCGAGGGGAGGAACGACGCCGGATCGGTCTCGTCGTCCTCGGCGCGCGCGATCTCGGACACCTCGACCACGAGCTCGTCGCGGAACCGCTCGACCCGCCCGGATACGCGCACCAGGTCCCCGCGCTCGAAGCGCCCGGCCAGCGCATCGGCGTCCTGGAAGGCGCGGGCGGCCATCGTGCCGCTCCGGTCCCGGAGCTCGATCGCCAGGTAGGGCGACCCGGTGCGGGTGCTGAGGCGATCCTTGCGCGTGCACGCGAACACCCCGTTGACGTCCTCCCCGGGGCGCAGCGCGCTGAGCCGCGCGGGGGTGAGATCGGTCGAGCTCATGCGCCCATGATGTACGGTGGACCGGATGCAGCCGCTGCAATGGGAGCACCGCCCCGATGGTCTCCGCGCACCCGCGCTCGTGTGCGCGTTCAAGGGCTGGAACGACGCGGCCGACGCAGCCTCGACGGCCATCACGGCCGTCGCCGGCGCGCTCGGAGCCACGCGGTTCGCCACTATCGATCCTGAGGACTTCTACGACTTCCAGGCCACACGCCCGCGGATCAAATTGGTCGAGGGACGAACGCGAGAGATCGTGTGGCCCAAGGTGGAGCTGTTCGAGGCGCGGATCCCGCGCGCCCCGCGGGACCTGATCCTGCTCGCCGGCAGTGAGCCCTCGTTCCGCTGGCGGAGCTTCACCCAGCTGATCGTGGAGCTCGTCGAGGCACTCGGCGCGCAACTGGTGGTGACGCTCGGCGCGCTGCTGGCCGACGTGCCCCACACCCGCTCGGTGTCGGTCACCGGCCTGGCCTCGGACCCCGCGCTGGTGGCCCGGCTCGGGCTCACCGCGTCGTCCTACGAGGGTCCCACCGGCATCGTCGGAGTGCTGCATACCGCCTGCCAGCAGGCGGGACTCCCATCGGCCAGCCTGTGGGCTGCCGTCCCGCACTACATCGCCGCCGCGCCCAATCCCAAGGCTGCGCTGGCGCTGGTACGCAAACTGGAAGGCCTGGTGGGCGTCGCGGTCGACGCCTCGGGACTGGAAGCCGCAGCCGCCGACTACGAGCGCCAGGTCAGCCTGGCGGTGCAGAGCGATCCGGACATTCAGGCCTTCGTGGAGCGCTTGGAGCAGGCCGCCGGCGATGAGGAGGCCGACCAACCGGGCTCACTGCCGTCGGGGGACACGATCGCGCGCGACCTGCAGCGGTTCCTGCGCCAGCGCGACGACGAGCCGGAAGCCTGAGCCGAGGATCCGTGGCCGGCGACGGCCAGGTCCGGGCGGCTCACCGCTCGGCTGCCGGGCACACCAGCCGGTAGTCGCAGATCGAGCACGCGGCAACCGACGGCGTCGGCTCGAATCCCTGCGACAGGATCCCCTCGGCGACCTCCGCGGTGACGTCGAGGATCCACTCGCGGCCGCCCTCATCGGACGGGACGGCGACCTTCTGGTCGTCGAGCAGGTAGTAGTAGGCCTGCTGCGATGCCTCCAGGCGCCACGCCTCGCGAGCTCCGACCGCGTACAGCGACAGCTGCACGTCGTCGGCGAGCTGCGCGGCGCTCTTGGGTCGCCCGGTCTTGTAGTCGATCAGCTCGTATTCGCCGCCCGGCAGCCGATCGACGCGGTCCACCCGGCCGCGCAGCAGATGCGGCCCCACCTTGAACGTGAACGGCCGTTCGAACCACATCGGCTCCGCCTCCTCGGTCTGAAAGCGCTCGTGGTAGCGCGTGAGCGCGGACGCGGCCTTGCCGCGCAACTGGCGCTCCTCCTCGGAGTCGGCAAAGCCGCCGCGCCGCCAGCCGGCGTCGAGCAGGCCGAGCAGCTCGCCCAGGCTCCCCGACCCGTCCCCGGCGTGGAAGCGCTCGAGCACCTGATGCACGAGGATCCCGAAGCGCTGGTGGATCGTGGGCTCCTGCGGGATCCGGAAGACGCGCGCGAACTTGTACTTGAGTGGACATGTCCGGTAGGTATCGATGTCCGAGGCCGACAGGACCACCCCGTCGCCGCGCTTGGGCAGGAACGGATCGAGCGACGGCTCGTCGCGCGCGGCGACCGCCTTGGCCCGCCGGCCGGCGTCGCGCTCGGCGTCGAGGAGGTATTCGTCGAGCACCGAGGAGGTGAAGATCTCCCGCTGCTCGGCGGTCACGGCCTGCAGGATGCGCGAGTTGACGTCCCTCAGCGCCTCGGTCACCCTCTGGCCGTCCGGCCTGGCGATCAGCGCCGCGACCTTGAGCAGCTCGAGATAGCGCACGACCGCGTGGGAGACGTCGAGGTCGGTGTCGAAGCGCAACTCGCCGAGGCGGCTTCCGGCTCGCATCGTGCCCTCCAGCAGCTCGTCGCGCAGCAACCGGTAGGTCGAGTGCAGCGTCTCAGCCGGCCCGAACAGCTCCTCCTGCTTGTCCTCCCATTCGCCGCCGAGCGCGATGCGCGCGTCCTCGACCAGCGGTGAGGGCCCGTGCGCGTGGCCGCGGTCGCCGGCCTCGGGGTAGGCGAGCACCACCCGCTCGCCCGCGCGGGTCACCGCGACGTAGAGCAGCTGCCGCAGCATCGCGCGGCGGTTCTCGACGCTGTCCGGCGGAAGCCGCTCGCGTAGCAACGCATCGGGGATCGACTCCGGCACGGGGGCAGCCAGGCCGGCGTGCAGGCCGATCACGTACACGTGATCGGCGTCGAGGCCACCGGCCGCACCCAGCGCCAGCACCTGGACCGCACGAGAGCCCGACAGCTCCGGCTCCTCCTGCTCACGCAGGCCCGAGTCCGCGACCGCCGCGATCGAACGTGCGAACTCGCGCGGGGTGGCCTGCGGCGCCCGGCGCACGTGGGCCGAGGCGAGCTCGCCGAACCGGGCCAGAGCCCTGAGCCGCTCCACCACGTCCGCCTGAGCGGCGAACAGTTGCTGCCGGCGCAGGCCGAGTCGCTCGATCAGACGGTGCACGTAGAGGTCGGGACGCGTCGTGTCGAGGGCCGCGACGGCCGAACGGTAGAGCTTCAGGAACACCCGGATCCGCTCCCGGGCCTCCGGCGGAACCTGGGGCGACTCGGTCGCGGCGGCCAGCGCGGCCACCATGTCGAGCTTGCGCCGGCGCGCGATCTGGGTGCAGCGGGCGATGTCGACCGACCGCAACTCGATCGGCGGCCGAGCCAGCGCCCGGACGACTGCTCCGGCATCGGCCGGATCGGCCAGCAGGCGGAGCCAAGCGAGCACGTCGCGGATCTCGGCGCGCTGGAAGAAGGCCGCCTCGCCCACCAGCCGGTGGGCGACGGCCCGTTCCTCGAGCGCCACCGCCACCGCCTGACCATCGCGCGCGACCTGAGACACCAGGATCGCCACGCGTCCCGGCTCGACTCCCTCGCGCGAGATCAGCCGCTCCACGTCGGCCGCCACCGACTGGGCCTGTGCCCGGTCGTTGGCGCAACGCCAATACGAGACCTCGCCCCCGGGGGACGCCAGGGGCGGTGCGATCCCGGCCACGGCGGCCGCGGCCCGCGCCACCTGCTCGGGACAGCGCAGGCTCCGGTCCAGCCTGACCACGCGGGCGCTCGCAGCCTCGAGCTCCTGCAGGACCGCGGCACCGGCCCCGCGGTACCGCCGCAGGGCCTGGAGCGGATCACCGGCTGCCGTCAGGTTGGCGCCCGCCACGTCGCGAGCGAGGCTGGCGGCAGCGAGATCGAGATCCTGGACGTCGTCGATCAGCACGTGGTCGAACCGGCGCATGGTCCCGGGCCGCTCGCGGACCATCCGCAGCGCCTCGCGCAGCAGATCGCCCGCATCCCGGGCGCCTCCCTCCGCCAGCATCCGCTCATGCGCGCGGTAGACCTCGGCGAACTCGCGCTCGAGCGCGGCGCTGGTCTCCTCGCCCGAGTCCTCGAGCGCTGCGGCCCAGCGCGCGTAGTTCTCGGCGCTCACCAGCTCGGCCTTCAAACGGTCGATGCGGCGCACGAATCCCCCGAGCAGGGCGCTGGCGCTGCCGCCGAAGTCGTGATGGCGCAGAGGCAGCTCATCGATGCGCGCCAGCAGCATCGCCAGCCGATCCCCGGCACCAAGCACCGAGGACAGCGCGTCGTTCTCCCAGCCGGCGGCATCGAGCAACCGTCCCGCGAGCTCCAGCGGCGTCTCGATGCGCAGCTCGTCGTAGCCGCGATCGAGGGCCCCCTCCAGCTTCGCCCTCAGCGCCTGAGCGGCGGCCGCCGACGGGGTCAGGACGAGCATCCGGTCCGGGGCGGACCCGCGGGCGACCAGCCAGGCGAACCGCGCCTCGATCACTCGCGTCCTGCCGCTCCCCGCCCCACCGAGCACGACCAGACGCGAGCCGCGGTGCGTGACCGCCTCGAGCTGGGGTCCGAGCAGGCCTTGATCGGGCGGCAACTCCACTCTGACAGCATAAGTAGGCGATGAGCACCACCCACTCCGCGATCGACGCAGACTGGCTCTCGGCCTGCCGTCGCGCCGTGACCGGACTCGAGGCCGTGCTGGCGCAGGCCCCGAGCACCGAGGAGAGGGCGCGCGAGACCGGGACCCGGGGGCACGGCGGCGACCGCACGCTGGTGATCGATCGCGCCGCGGAGCTGGTCGTGCTCGGCGAGCTCGACGCGCTCCGAGCGGAGGGCTACCGCTTCACGGCGATGTCCGAGGAGAGTGGCGAGATCGGATACGGCGATCGCTCGGTGCACGTGATCATCGACCCGATCGACGGGTCGCTGAACGCGAAGCGCGGCGTCCCCCATCACGCGCTCTCGATCGCCGTGGCCGCCGGTGAGCTCATGTCCGATGTGGCGTTCGGGTTCGTGTACGACTTCGGGCCCGGCGAGGAGTGGTATGCGCGACAGGGCGAGGGCGCATGGCTCAACGGCACCCGCCTCGATCCGCGCGCGAGCGAGCGCCGAGCGCGCGACGGCCGGCTCGAGGTCCTGGGCATCGAATCCGCAGACCCCCGCTGGGTGGCCGCCTCGATCGACGCCCTGGTCAGCTCGGCCTACCGGCTGCGCGCGCTCGGGACGATTGCCTCGTCGCTGTGCCAGGTGGCCGCGGCCAGGTTCGACGGGATGGTGTCGCTGCGCAGATGCAGGGGCGTCGACGCCGCCGCCGGTCAGCTGATCGTGCGCGAGGCGGGAGGATTGGTCAGCTTCCCGGAGCACGCCGACCCGCTCGGCGTTCCACTCGACGCGACTCCGCACTCCCCGATCATCGCCGCGCGCACGCCTGAGACGCTGAGGGAGCTCGAGGGGATCCCGGCCCGATGATCGATTGGATCCTCGCCGAGCGGATCGCCGGCTACGTCGCGGGCCGGGGCGAGGATGGCGCCCCGAGCTCGGATCTCCCGGCTCTGGCGGCCGAGAGCGAACGGCGCGTGACCTCCTACACCGGCCTGTCTCCCGCGCAGCCGCTGCCCCGGCCCGAGGGCATCAGCCGCAAGGAGTGGGTCTCCAGCAACATCGGCGCCATGCGCACCATGCTCGACCCGGTGCTGGAACGCGCGGGCAAGGGCCTCGGGCCGCTCCGGCCGGCGTTGCAGCTCGGGCTCGGCGTGGTGCTGACGACCGAGGTCGGGGTCGTCCTCGGCTACCTGGCGCAGCGAGTCCTCGGCCAATACGAGCTCGTCCTGCTCGACCCGGCCGAGCATGGCCGGCCCCCGCGCCTGCTGTTCGTGCTGCCCAACCTGGGGCAGGCCGTCCGGGCGTTCGATGCCGAGGAGGACGAGTTCATGACCTGGGTGACGCTGCACGAGGTCACCCACGCGGTGCAGTTCGCAGGTGTGCCGTGGCTTCAGGGCCACGTCGCCGGCCTGGTCCGAGAGCTGCTGCAGACCGCCGAGGTGCGAATCGACAGCGAGCGCAAGCTGCGCCTGCCGACCGGAGCGGAGATCCGCCGGATGGTCGCGGCCCTTCGCCAGGGTGACCTGATCTCGCTCGTCACCAGCGACGCGGAGCGCGACACGCTCGACCGCGTGCAGGCGGTGATGGCGGTGATCGAGGGCCATGCGGAGCACGTGATGGACGTCGTCGCGCCCGACCTGCTTCCGTCGCTGCCCGAGCTCCGCGCTGCCCTGGACCGGCGCCGGAAGTCCCAGTCCGCGCTCTCCCGGCTGCTCGCCCGGCTGCTCGGACTCGATCTCAAGCTGAAGCAGTACGAGCAGGGCAAGCTCTTTTGCGACGCGGTCGTTCGCCAGGGGGGGCCGGCCGCGCTGCACCGCGTCTTCTCGCGTCCCGAGGCGCTGCCGACGCTCGCCGAGCTGCGCGATCCGGCCGCCTGGCTGGCGCGGACCACGCCGCGCCAGCTGCCCAGCGGCGCCTGTGACCCACCCGAGCGCAGGCCCACCCCAGGCTGAGAGCTACAACCGGACATGAGGTTCTGTCCCCCGGGGAACCGGGCCGCAAGGCCTGCAATCGTTACGGTCCTGTAACCGCGCGGCGGCTTTGGTTTACAAACACATGTTCGGTGTTATCCTCACACTGGACAGACTTAGAAGTAATATCCTTAGTCCCACGGGGAGCGGAGCAACCGAGAAGCCATGGCCACCAGCAGCAGCAATTCAAGCGAGCGCAAGCCCGCCACTACACGAAAGACGCCGACGGCTGCGCGTAAGCGTACGCCTGGCGGCACGTCCACCACCACTTCGACTCAACCCAAGACCCCGGTCGAGCAGGTCCAGCAGATCGCCGAACGCGCAGTGCTGGTTCCCGTCGGCGCGAGTCTCCTCGCCCGCGAGAACATCGTCTCCACCGTTCGTGGCCTTGCCAACAAATACAGCACCCGCCAGGGCGTCGAGCGTGAGCTCAAGCGCTTCGAGCGGCGTGGCGTGACGGCCCGCAACCGCCTCGAGCGCCAGGTTCGCCGCACGCGCACGAAGTTCGAGCGCGAGCTGCGGCAGCGTCGCACCCGGGTCGAGCGCACGGTCAAGCAGAACCGCCGCCGGCTCGAGCGCGAAGTGCGCCAGGTCCGCCGGGATCTGGAGAAGCAGTCCAAGACGGTCACCGCGAACGTCGAGAAGCTCGTCACCGACACGCAGGAGCGGCTGAGCTCGGTCTCGTAGACATCTTCCCCCGCCGGCGCCCAGGAGAGCGCCTCAGCGGGAAAGGTTCGCCGGCCTCATAACCTCGCCGGCGGATGTAGCACCCTCTCCTCCCTCAACCGCCGGGGCGTCACGAAAGTGGCGCCCCGTCGGTCCTTAGATGGCCCCTTGGCCCGCGCGCGGCGACCGGTCCTCCGAGGGCCGATGGCTCAGGCGTGGCAGAATGAGTTCAATGCCCACCCAAGAACAGGTAGTTGCATCCCTCCGGGCCGTGATCGACCCCGAGCTGAGGCGCGACATCGTCGAGCTGGAGATGGTTCGCTCGGTCGACGTGCACGCCAACGGCGTGGTCGATGTGATGATCTCGCTGACCACCCCGGGTTGCCCGATCCGCAGCCATTTCGAGACCGGAGTTGCGCAGGCCGTACGCGAGCTCGAGGGAGTCACGGGCGTGAACGTGTCCTTCGACGTGCTCTCCGACCAGGAGAAGGCGGCCCTGGGCCACAAGCTCGGGCGCGCAGACCTCCCGCAGGGAGCACTGGCCCAGGTCAAGAACGTGATCTGCATCGGCTCGGGCAAGGGTGGTGTGGGGAAGTCGAGCGTGACGGCCAATCTCGCCGCGGCGCTGGCCGCCGACGGCCGGCAGGTCGGCGTGCTCGATGCCGATGTCTGGGGCTACTCACAGCCCCGCATGCTCGGCCTCGGCGCGGAGCGCCCACAGGTGAACGCGGAGCGCAAGCTGGTGCCGCTGTCGGCGCACGACGGGATCCGGGTGATGTCGATCGGTTTCTTCGTCGAGCAGGACGCGGCCGTGGTGTGGCGCGGCCCGATGCTTCACAAGGCCCTGCAGCAGTTCCTCGAGGACGTGGAGTGGGGTGAGCTGGACTATCTGCTGATCGACCTGCCACCCGGGACGGGCGACGTGTCGATGACGCTCGCGCAGCTGCTCCCGCAGGCCAAGTTCCTGATCGTCACCACGCCGCAGGCCGTGGCTCAGAAGGTGGCCCGCCGCTCCGCTGAGATGGCGGCCAAGGTAAAGCTGGAGGTCGCGGGCGTGATCGAGAACATGTCCGGCTTCGTGACCCCAGGCGGGGAGCGCTTCCAGCTCTTCGGCGAGGGCGGAGGGCAGCTGCTGGCCGACGAGCTGGACGTGCCGCTGCTCGCCAAGGTCCCGCTCACGATGCCCCTGCGCGAGCAGGCGGACGCCGGTCTGCCGATCGTTCTCTCCGATCCCGACGATCCGGCCGCGCAGGCGATCCGTCAGGCCGCGCGCGGGCTGATCGCGCTCTCGCCGATCGAGCTCCCGGTGATGCAGGAGCCCTCGCCGGCGGCCGCGCCCCAGCCCGTCGGCATGTCGCTGCCGATGGCGTAGCGCGCTCCTGAGCGGCCCCGCCGCTCAGCGGAGCTGCGGCTCAGCTCTTGCCGGCGTAATAGTCGGCGTTGAGCTTCGTGTACTTCTGCCACTCCTCGGGGAGCTGGTCCTCCGCGAAACAGGCGTCGACCGGACAGGCCTCGACGCATGCGTCGCAGTCGATGCACTCCTCAGGGTCGATGTAGAGCATCTCGACCTGGTCGTAGTCGGGCTCATCGGGCGTCGGATGGATGCAGTCCACCGGGCAGACCTCAACGCACGAGTTGTCCTTCGTGCCGATGCAGGGCTCGGCGATGACGTAGGCCATAGGCGTCTCGATTCCTCTGCTGCTTCGTTCGTTACGGGTCTCGGCCGGCGGGCGCCGGCACGCCGGGGATTCTACGGAGGCGGCGCGCTGCTCGTCTCCAGCGGGGCCGCCGGCCGCGCAGGCCGGTCACGGGCCCGCGGCCGCTGTAGCCTCCCCGCGATGCTGCTGCTCACTGGAGCCACGGGGACGATCGGGATGCCGCTGCTGCGACGGCTGACGGCGGCGGGAGTCCCGGTGCGCTGTCTGGTGCGCGACCCGCGGCGACTCGGCGTCGAGCGGGTTCGCGTGCAGATCGCGCTCGGAGATCTGTCCGATCATCTGTCCTTCCGGCACGCGCTCCGCGGTGTCGAAACCGTCGTGCACCTGGCCTCGGTGATCCGCGATCAGCCCAACGGCTCGATCGAGGAATTGGCCGGCGTCGCGACCTGACGCCGTTTCAGCCCATCTGGGCCGAGGACGTGGCCGACTGCGTGTTGTCAACCCTGCCCGGCGGGGAGCTGGCCGCCGCATCCGACGGCGCCCGCTACGAGCTCGCCGGACCCGAGACGCTGAGCTACCGCGACATCGTCGAGATTGCGCTGCGGTCCTTCGGCCGCCGCCGCCCGATCGTCGGCGTTCCGATCCCGGTGATGCGACGCACGCTGCGCGCGGCCGAGCTGCTGCTGGGCCCAACCGCGTTCGCCACCTGGGACGAGGCCGAGCTGCTCGAGATCCCTATGACCTCTGGCCACGGAAC
>JADGPN010000549.1 GCA_017882465.1 Solirubrobacteraceae bacterium | reverse complement strand
TGGCGTACGGTGAGACGTCGTTGGCCCAGTAGACCGTCTCGGCGCCGGTCTCCCCGGCGAGCCGCGGAAGCTCGTCCCAGGGCCGTCCCTCCCTGATCAGCAGGGCGCCCCCGAGCCCGCGCAGCGAGGCGTCGAGCTCGCGCAGACAACCATGCAGGAAGGCGGCCCGAGCCGGTGAGGGAAAGCGCCCGCGGAGGATTCCCGGATCGAGGATGAAGACCGGGGCCACGTGCTCATGCTGGCGTGCGGCGAGGCTCAGCGCGGGATGGTCATGGACTCTGAGCTCGCGCCGAACCCAGACCAGTGCGGTGGAAGGCATCCTGGTGATATATCACGGGAGCTGGAGTGGGCCTGACCGCCGGCGCCGGAGGTAGTCGAGGTTACGGACCGGCCCGACGGACCGGCCCGACGGGTGCGATGTCCACCGCCCGGGCTCCCACCCGCCGGGCCGGGTCGCGCTCGTTGTCGAGCGCATCGATGAGCAGGCTCAGCATCCGCTGCCAGGCGGCCGGCTCCACCTGCTTCGCGGCCCGCGTGGCGGCGAACAGCAGCTTCAGATCCAGCGTGCTCGCGTCCGCGCGCAGGCGTCCCTCCGCGCGCGCCCCGGCCAGCAGGCACTCGAGCGCGGTCGACGCGCGCTCGGCCGCCTCCGCCACCCCGGGATGATCGGCCACCGCCACCCGCGCCTCGCCCAGGAAGTCATCGGACTGGCGCTCGACCAGCGCCCACAGCATCTCGGTCAGGGCGGACCAGCGATCGCCCGCACGCGCGGCCGCCTCGGCCGCCGCCTCGGCGATCTGGTCGAGCCTGCGCATCACCAGCGCCGCCAGCAGCTCGTGCTTGGAGGGGTACTGCCGGTAGACGCTCGCCACGCCGGCGCCGGCCGCCGCGGCGATCGCCGGCATCGAGGCGTCGAGGCCCTCTCGCGAGAACACGTCAGCCGCGGCGCCGAGCAGTCGCTCTCGCTTGCCCTCGCCGTCGAGCTCCGTCCATCCGGAGGGGCCGTCCAGGGCCGGAATGCTCATTCCGCTACAGTACTTCGCCGCCGTCCGAAATGCACGTTCGGGTTGGTCGATGCCAAAGCTGGGGAGTCTCTGCGGTCGATGGGCGAATCCACAACTGAACGCGTTCACCCGAATGTGATCCTCGCGGTCGTCTCGCTGGCCGGGCTGGCCTACGCGGTCCTCAGCTCGTCGGTGATCCCCGCGCTGCCGACGATCCAGCACGACCTGAACGCGTCGGAGACCGGCGTGACCTGGCTGCTGACCGGCTATCTGCTGTCCGCTTCGGTGGCCACCTCGATCCTCGGCCGGCTCGGCGACATGTACGGCAAGGAGCGGCTGTTGCTGTTCACGCTCGTGATCCTCGCCCTCGGCACCCTGCTCGCCGCCGTGTCGACCTCGCTCGAGGTCCTGATCGTCGCCCGCGTCATCCAGGGCGCGGGCGGCGGCATCTTCCCGCTCGCCTTCGCGATCATGCGGGATGAGTTTCCACCGGCGCGGGTGGCGGGGAGCATCGGCCTGATGTCCTCGATCCTCGGAATCGGGTCCGGCGTCGGCATCGTGACCGGCGGTCTGATCGTCGAGCACCTCAGTTGGCACTGGCTGTTCTGGATCCCGCTGGTGATCACGATCCTGGCCGCCGTCGCCACTTGGCGCTACATCCCCGAGTCCCCGGTGCGCGTTCCCGGGCGGGTGAACTGGCTGGCGGCGACGCTGATGACCGCGGGGATCAGCACGGTGTTGATCGCGATCAGCGAGACGACGACGTGGGGCTGGGGATCGCCGAAGACACTCGGTCTGCTGGCGGTGGGGCTGGTCATCTGCGCCGCCTGGATCATGGTCGAAGTCCGCAGCCGCGAGCCCCTGATCGACATGACGATGATGCGGATCCGGGGTGTGTGGACGACGAACACGGCGGCGTTCCTGCTCGGCGCCGGCATGTACTCGTCGTTCATCGTCTTCCCCCAATTCGCCCAGCTGCCCAAGAGCACCGGGTTCGGGTTCGGCGCCTCAGTCGTCGTGTCCGGCCTGTACCTGCTGCCCTCGACACTGGGGATGGGTCTGCTCGGCTCACTTGCGGGGCGGGTGGCGCGCCGCTTCGGATCGAAGTTCGCGCTCGTGGCCGGAAGCGGGATCACGGCGGCCGCGTTTGCCTTGCTCGCGTTCCAGCACGGCCATCCCTACGACATGCTGATCAGTGCCTTCCTGCTCGGGGTCGGGATCGGGCTGGCGTTCTCGGCGCTGGGCAACCTGATCGTGCAGGCGGTGCCCCCGGGGCAGACGGGCGTGGCCAGCGGCATGAACACGGTCATGCGGACGCTCGGCGGCGCGCTCGGCGGCCAGATCGCGGCCACGTTCATCGTCAACAACACCGTCCGTGGAAAGCCGACCGTGACCGGATTCACGGCCACGTTCCTGATGGCCACCGGATTCCTGATCCTCTGCGTGCTGGCGAGTCTGTTGGTCCCGGGTCGCGAGGCTCGGGAGCAGGGGGCGTCGCTCGCCCGCGAGCCGGCGCTCGCGCCTGCGGAGGCGAGGTAGTCGTGGCGCTCGCCTCGCTCGACCGGCAGCCGTTCGGGATCACGTGGGTTCTCGACGAGCCGATGACGCGCAGCTCGCACGCCCTCGTCGACGACGGGCGGGTGTGGCTGATCGACCCGACCGCTGTGCCGGAGGCGCTCGACCAGGCGCTCGAGCTCGGGCGGCCCGCCGCGGTGCTGCAGCTGCTCGACCGCCATGGACGCGGGTGCGAGGCGATCGCCGCCGGTCTCGGCGTGCCGCATTTCAAGGTTCCGGCAGCGCTTCCGGACACCCCGTTCAAGGTCATTCCGGTGGTCGACAACAAGCTCTGGCGCGAGGTGGCGCTGTGGTGGCCCGGCCAGGGAGTGCTGGTCGTGACCGAGGCGGTCGGGACCGCCGCGAGCTTCGCTCCCGGCCCCGAGGGGGCGGGTGTGCACATCGGCCTGCGGCTGTGGCCGCCCCGCGTGCTCGCCGGTTACGTGCCCACCCACCTGCTCGTCGGTCACGGGCCGTCGCTCCACGGCTCCACCGCCGCCGTTGCGCTGCGGGAGGCGCTCGACCGGTCGCTGAGCGATGTGCCCCGCGCCGTCGTCGCGCTGGCCAAGGCCGCCGTGGACACGGTTCGGCGCTGAGCGCGGGAGCGTCAGCGTGACGACCTCACGTTGTGAGGTCGCGGCGGTCGCTGACGCCAAGCTTCTGCATTGCCCGGCTTGATCGTTTCCGGCTGGTTGGCCAGCCAGTAACATGCCCGTGTCGATCGGCGGCGGAGATGAGGAGGAGAG
>JADGPN010000548.1 GCA_017882465.1 Solirubrobacteraceae bacterium | reverse complement strand
GCGGTCGAGTCGAACGTGATCCTGTCCCGCGAGACCACGGTGGCGTTCTCGCCAAGGAAGGTAACGGCATGCGGCGGGTCGTACTCGACGATCCGATAGGTGAGCTCGTTCTTGCGGCCGAGGAACTCGGCGACCAGCCGGAACTCGGCCCCCTCGCCCACCGCGTGACCGTTCAGACGCTCCGCCTCGACCACGCCCGGATCCCATTCCCTGGTTGTCGAGAAATCGCTGAGGTAGGCAAATACGTCCTCGCGGGGTTGCTGGATGTCGATCGATGCTCGGTAGTGGGCCATCACGATTCTCCTTCTGGAATTGAAGTCGCCGCGGTCGGAACGGACGCGTCGTGCCAACCGCTGAGCCGTACGAACTCGGCGAGCAGCCGCTCGCGCTCCTGCCGCGTCTCCCGTGTCCATCGCAGCCAATGCGTGGGACGCGGCCGGCGGTCGTGCCAGAACCGGCCCGAGCTGCCGCCCGGTTCAGCGGCGGCACCGAGCCACACGATCGTGTCGGCGCCCTGCGCAGGCGTTCTGAGCAGCGGTCGTGTCAGCTTGTAGAACCGTGGCAGCGAGGATCGCACGCCGGGGGTGTCCGACCACCCCGGGTGCATCGCGTGGACCACGACCCCGGTGCCCGCCAACTGCTCTGCCCAGAGCTCGGTAAGGATCACCTCCGCACGCTTGGTCCGCGCGTACACCTTCGGCCCGTCGAACTGCCCGCGCTCGCTTTGCAGGTCATCAGCCCTGAGCTTCTGCGTGTACATGCCGCCAGAGGACACGTTGATGATCCGCGCCGGGGCACTTTCCTCAAGCAGTGGGATCAGGAGGTTGGTCAGCAGGAACGGGCCGATGACGTTGGTCGCGAGCGTGAGCTCGATCCCGTCGGCCGACACAGCGCGTTCTTCGGTCATCACCCCGGCGTTGTTGACCAGCACATCCAGGCGCGAAGCCTGATCTCGAAAGCGTCCAGCGAACTGCCGGACCGACTCCAGCTCGCTGAGATCGCAGACCCCCACGTGCACGTCGCCGCTACCGGACTGCTCGACGATCCTCATGCGCGCCTGCTCGCCGCGCTCAGGGCTGCGGACGACGAGCCAGACCGTGGCGCCGAGACGTGCAAAGCCCTCAGCGGCGGCCAGACCAAGCCCCGAGCTCGCGCCCGTGACCAGCACCACCTTGCCCTGCATGTGCTTCAGCTCGGTCGCGCTCCACCTCCGGTTGCGGATCCGGTAGCCGACGTTCGTGTACCCGGCAACCACGGTACGGTCGAGCACGTCGTCGAGCAGCGAAGTGATCATGCGCTCAGCGAAAGTTCGGGCTGCTGGCTGTGATCAGAGCCTGTCCGGTACGTGCGTGAGGTGATCCGGGACCGGGGCTTGGTCAGCAGCAGCTGGACGTCGCAGATCCGCCGCTCCGCGAAGCCGGCTTCGCAGTAGGCGAGGTACAGCGTCCAGAGCCGGCGGAAGCGCTCGTCGTAGCCGCGCTCCGCGAGCGCGTCGGCATGGGCCGTGAACGTCTTGCGCCAGCGCCGCAGCGTCTCGACGTAGTGCGGCGTCAGGTCCCCGAGCCCCACCGCCTGCAGGTCGGTTCGCCGGGCCACGTTGCGGGCGATCACCTCGAGCGAGGGCAGGCATCCGCCGGGGAAGATGTAGGTGTTGATGAACGACTTCGATGCCTTCTCGACCTCGTAGGCGCGGTCGTCGATCGTGATCGCCTGCAGCAGCATCGCGCCGTCGGGAGCCAGCAGCTCGGAGCATTTGGCGAAGAAGGTGCCGAAGTGCCGCCATCCGACCGCCTCGATCATCTCGATCGAGACGAGCTTGTCGTAGCGGCCGCGCAGGTCGCGGTAGTCCTCCATCAGCACCGTGACCCGGTCGTTCAGTCCGCCGCGGTGGACCTGCTCGACGGCGTAGTGGTGCTGTTCGCGCGAGATCGTGGTGGTGGTCACGTGGCAGCCGCGGGTCGCGGCGGCGTGCAGCGCGAACGCGCCCCAGCCCGTTCCGATCTCGAGCACGCGATCGCCGGGCCCGAGGTCGAGCTGCTCACAGACACGCTCGAGCTTCGCGACCTGCGCCTGCTCGAGCGTCATCCCCTCCCGCTCGAAGACTGCACACGAGTAGCTCATCGTCGGATCGAGCATTCGCGAGAACAGCTCGTTGCCGAGGTCGTAGTGCGCGGTGATGTCGCGCCGGCGCCGGCGCTTGGTGCTGCGGCGCAAAAGCGCTGCGGCGCGCTGCAGCGGCCAGCGCACCGGCGCGAGCCACGAGCGCAGCCGGTCGAGGCCGCCGGCGTTGCGCGCCGCGAGCCTGATCAACGCGACCAGATCCGGCGAGTCCCAGAGGCCTTGCGCAAAGGCCTCAGCCATTCCGCGGCTGCCGCGAATCAGCTTCGGCCACGTCCGCGGCGAGTCGATCCGCACTGTCGCGGCGGGCGGCCCGGACCCGTACACGCGCCGCTCGTCGCTCTCCACGACGACTAGGCTGCCGACCTTGATCCGCGCCAGCAGGAGCGACACGAGCCAGCGAGAGAGCCAGGCGCTCATGCCGCTCCCGCCTGCGGATGGCGGTGGACGGGCACGTCCGCGAGTTTCAGCCCCAACGCGTGCGCGTAGATCAGCGCCAGCACCCGCACCGTCGCGAGTGGGTAGCGCGAGGTTATCCCCGCGATCGATGCGCGCGTCAGCTCCCGGCGGCGCAGCGCCAGCGTCGCGTCGAACACGGTGGCGCCCGCCCGGCTCGAGGCGATGTGGACCGACAGCGTCTGGGCAGGCGTAGCCGCCCGAGCGTCGTAGCGATGATCCATGCCCATGAACGGCGAGACGCGGAGCGCCTTGTCGAACTGACCAGCGAGCGCCGCAGAGTCACGCTGCTTGCCTTCGATCACGTAGGCGTGCCGCCCCCCCCAAGGAGTGTTCGTCACCTCCGCGACGAGCGCTTGCACGCGCTCGCCGCCCGGCTCGAAGCAGTAGTAGAAGCTGACGGGGTTAAAGCAGTGCCCGAACGAGCGCAGCTGCGTCAGCAGCCGGATCGGGCCCTCGGGCCGCGCACCGGTCTGGTCCTCCACCACATCGCGCACAGCGCGGCACAGCGGCACAGCGGGCTCGCCCAAGTAATCGCGGCGGCGAAAGCGGACCAGCCCCGGGCGCCGGGCGACCAGTCGGCCGTCAAGCAGCCCCGGGAGCTCGTCCAGGTCGAGGTAGGCCAGCGCCAGTCGATGGCTGAACTCGCGCCGGGGGTCGAAGCGCCGGTGGCGAATCGTGCCCTCGTAGATGCAGCTCGCGCTCACAGCCGCACTCCGAAGCGCTCGCCCA
>JADGPN010000547.1 GCA_017882465.1 Solirubrobacteraceae bacterium | reverse complement strand
CGGGAGAGCGTCTCTCACCCGTTTGGGGCGATGCGGCCGGCGGTGGGGTCCGGCAGGCTGGTCGGTACCGGTGGGCCAAGTCATCCTTCTGTCGCTGACCGCTTCGTTGAATCCGACGCTGGTCGCTGCGACGACCGTGATGCTGCTGCTGGATAGTCCGTCCAAGCTGATGGCGGGCTATCTGCTCGGTGCGTATCTGACGAGCATCACGCTCGGACTCGTGATCGTGTTCTCGCTGTCGAGCTCGAGCGCGACCAGCACGACCCAGAACACGCTGAGCCCGGCGGTCGACATCGGGTTGGGTGCGATCGCGCTGGCGGGCGCGTTCGTCCTCTACACGGGCCGTCACGAACGCCTGCGGGAGCGCCGGCGCGTGCGGAAAGAGGCAAAGGGAAAGGCGAACACGGAGCCTCCGCGGTGGCAGCGGGAGCTGAGCAAGGGCTCTCCGAGGACCACATTCGTGGTCGGAGCGTTGCTCACGCTCCCTGGCGCCTCGTACTTGGCCGGGCTGCACCAGATTCACGACCTGAAGTACTCGACGCCGGTCACCGTACTGGTGGTGGTCGGCTTCAACATTGTGATGCTCTGGCTGCTCGAGGTGCCTCTGGCCTGCTTCCTGATTGCTCCGGATTGGACACCCACGGCGATCAACCGAGCGAAGGCCTGGGTCAGCCGGCACGCACATCAGTTCACGATCAGGGGACTGACCGTGCTGGGCACGCTGCTGATCATCAAGGGAATCATCGGGCTGGTCAGCTGACCCGCTCGACGCGCTTCCCCCGACCGATGGCCCAATCGCTGACGCATGACAACCGCAGCCGCGACGACGACTGATTGGAGCATCGCGCGCCAGTCGACTCGCCGAGTCGTGACGCGAGATGTGCCGACGTGTCGAGATGTCCACGGTCGCGGGCCCTGGGAGCCGGATCCAGCGCCAGCAATCGAGCTTCGTCTGCTGCTCGCTTGTCTTCGGGCCGCTGGCGCAACGTTCCCGGCGGCGTGGCTCACGGCGGTCGAGGTCGCGTGCGGAGAGCTCCAGGGATACGAGCGGCAGTCCTGGCTACTTGCTTTCTCTCAGACCAGGGACAGCTGGCGCCGCGCCTACGCCAAGGTGGGACCTCGGGCGAAGCTGGACGCGAGTCTGCTCGTTCTCTAGCTGGCGGGCGTCTGGGATGGCACTGGCGTCGCCGGGGCCGCTGTTGCCGGGGCGGGTGTTGCAGGAGCGGACGCCGCGGGGGCGGGGTCGAGAGCCGTGCCGAGGCCGACCGTGGTCAGGTAGGCGATGACGACTCCCACGATGATCAGCGGTTCGGATCCCACGCCGCTCTTGCTGACCAGCAGCGTCGCGAGCACCACCGCCGAGAGCGGAAGTCTCAGTATGGACGCCACGCCCGCGCCCAGCCGACACCCACCGCCGGGGTGAGTGCGAACCCCGGCAGATGCGAGGCAGGATGCCGACGGCGGCGCCGATGAACAGGGCGGGAAATGTCGGGCCGCCGCGGAAGCTACCGAGCGACACCCTCAGGCGGCGCCCTTGAAGGCGATCACCAGCAGCAGTGCCGAGATCGACCAGGAACCGGCGGCAGACACCAGCGTGGGGAGCGCGTCCTGCCCCGAGAACAGCACCGCGTTGACGCTGTGACCGCTCGTGGCATGGAACGCGATCGCCAGGAGCGCGACCACAATTCCTGCCGCGGGCACGAGCAGCAACGGCCGGCGCGGCACCCCGCGGAGGGTCTCCAGGCCGATCCGGCGAACGGCGTAGCAGAGCATCGCGATCACGATCCCGAGCGGGATGGTCCAGGCGAAGTCGGCGACGTCAGGGCGGGCAAAGCTCGGAAGGGCGAGCGGGCCCAGCGCGTAGGCGCTGGAGCTCAGCCCCGTCAGCGAGCCCATGCCGATCGAGACCAGCGAGCCGATCCCGGCGGCCAGCAGACCCGGGAGCAGCAGCAGCGGGAGCCGCTCGCGGTCCAACCCGAGCGCTTCGAGCAGGATCACGGCGGCGATGATCGGCGAGCCGAAGATCATCGACATCGCCGCGAAGCTCCCCGAGGCGGCGATCACGGCCTGCGCTTGGTCTGGGGTGTCGCTTCGGATCGTCCGAATCGCCCACAACCCAAGGCCCGCGCCGAGGGCGATCAGCGGCGCCTCGGGGCCCAGCACCAACCCGAGGCCGATCGTGGCGAGTGCAGCGAGAACGATTCCGGGCAGCTCGATCGGCTGGGTGGTGGCGCCGCCGACCTTCAGGCCTTCGGCGGGGATGTGGCCGCCCTTGCCCGGAAGCCGCACGATCGCGAAGGCGGCCACCACCCCGGCGAGACCGAGGATGACGAGGTAGAGCCACATCGGCGCGCCGTTGTGGTAGCCGAGATCCTTCGGGATGTCGGTGAAGACCCAGGTCTGGATCTGGTGAATCAGCTCGAGAAAGCACCACGCAGCCAGGGACAGGCCGACGCCCACGATCGCAGCGAGGGCGAGCAGGACCAGCAGCGCTCGGGGTCGAGGTCCGGGGGTCGCCTCAGCGGCCCGGTGCGGAACCGTCAGCCATGGGGCGAGCGCCGATCAGAACCAGGGGCATGGACGGACGCCTGGGCGGGATTAGCGGCGCCTGTACCGGCTTCCGAGCATCGCCCGGGTCCGGTGCCCGAATGCCAGGACGTCGCGCACTGGTCCGCTGACCGCAGGGCGGAAGTGGTGCCACAGCAACGCGGAGACGATCAGCGTGCCGGCATAGGGGGTGTCCCCCGGTCAGCCCGCCCGCGATGCCGTGGACGGTCGATTTCACCACGGCTGCCCCCATCACCATGTCGCCCACGGATGGACTCGACCGGACCGTGGCAGCCGTCGTGCTCATTGCTCCGGCTAACGCGCCGAACGCGATGACCGTCAACAGGAAGGAGTCGCCGCGGGAGGCTCCGAACAATCGAGCGGCAGCCCGGTGGCGGGCCTCGGTCATCAGGAGCAACGCGACTCTCACGTCGGTGCCGAGCAGCCTGCGGGCGCCAACCTCCTCGACCGTCACCGCATAGCGTGCGCCTCGCCCAGAGTACCGGTCCGCACCGCGTCCGCGGCGCGCACCACGGGCTGCCCCACACGGGCGATCATCGGCACCTCGTCCACGATCGTGATCGATCTCAGCGAACCCTCCGTCGCGCTAATCGCTTGTCCCTTCGCGTTGATGGGCGGCGGATCGGCCATCACACGCCCGTCTTGGCCGCGATCCGTCCCACTCGAACGGCCTCGACGAGCTCCTGGTAGTCGATCTGGTTCTGGTCGGCGTACGCAGCCGAGAACTCGACGATCGCGCGG
>JADGPN010000546.1 GCA_017882465.1 Solirubrobacteraceae bacterium | reverse complement strand
CGCCGCAGCGGGCGGTGCGAGCCCAAGAACGCCCCGTGACTCTGAGTCGTAGGATGGAAGCGCGCCGCTGAATCTGTTACGACTGCGATTTCGGACGAACGCGGAGCCGAGCCGCGGGCGACCGGAGGCTTGGCCGCCAAATCCGGCCACCAAGGGGTCTTCAACGCCTTCAACAGCGACAACTCCTACAACTACCAGGCGTCGCTGCAGTCGTCGCAGTTCGGGCAGCCCCAGAGCGAGTTCCCCAAGCGTGCGCAGTAGTTCGGTTTCCGGTTCGATTTCTAAGGAGTGACCATGTATCGCATCGCATCGACTCTCGTCGTGCTCGGCTTGGTGGCCGGCACCATCTACGCACAGGCCCAGCCCGCCGCCCCGAAACAGCCGACGCCGTCCGGCGCCGCCCTCCGCGCACCGCTGGTCGAATTCGAGATGATGACGTGGGTGGAGATGAAGAAGGCGCTGGAGCAGGGCAAGACAACCGCGCTCGTCTACAACGGCGGGACCGAGCAGCGCGGCCCGCAGAACGTGACCGGCGGGCACAACCTGATGGCGCGCGCGACCGTCCGCGCGATTGCGCTGAAGCTCGGGAACGCCATCGCCGCACCGGTGCTGCCCTATTCGCCCAACAACGCTAGCCCGGAGATGCCTGGGACCATCGGCCTGACGACCGAGCTCTTCGCGCAGATCAACGAGCACGTGGCGGAGCAACTGATCAAGAACGGCTTCAAGAATGTGGTGCTGATGAGCGACCACGGCGCGGGCCAGAAGGAGTTGAAGGAGGTCGCCCAGAAGCTGGATCAGAAGTACTCCTCACAGGGCATCCGCGTGGTTTACTGCGACGAGGTGTACCAGAAGGCGCAGGACGACTTCGACCAGTGGTGCAAGGACCACGGCTACGGTTACGGCGGCCACGCGAACATCTCCGACACCTCCGAGATGATCTACCTGGGCGGCCAGACCGGGTACGTCCGGATGGCGCTGTTGAAGACGGCGGTCGGCGACCCGGTCCCCCCGCCAGGCCAGAGGGCCGAGAAGAAGATCAATAACGGGATCACCGGCGACGCGCGGCGTGCGTCTGCGGAGCTCGGGAAGCGGTACTTCGACATGAAGGTGGACTACGCCGTCAGGCAGATCCGCCAGTTGCTGCCGGAGACCACCAAGCCTGCGGGCGGACGATAGAAGTGAGGGGGCGGGAGACGAGGGGCGCGCCGGCCCCTCGCCGTTTCTCCCAAGGCCTCCGCACACCATCAGACGGGGCGAGTTACAGCAAGACCTCGCCGTAGCGCCGTCCGCGCGCGAAGGCGGGTAGGTTCGAGTCCTTCCTGAGGAGCCAGTCCTTTCAATCACTCCGAAGCCGGACGCCTTCGTGTTCGGTGCCGCCCGGCTACTGGTCGATTCGCAACGTGATCTTCGACCCGTCGGCCCCTCCGTAATACACGCGCTCGGTCGCCTTCACGAAATCCGACGCCGCCGCTTTCGGAATGTCCATGAACTTCTGCGGGTTGCGGTCGGTGAGCGGGAACCAGCTGCTTTGGATTTGCACCATGATGCGGTGGCCCTGCCGAAACGTGTGCGCGACGTCGGGCAGATCGAAGGTGATCCGATCGGGCTTCCCCGGCTCGAACGGCACCGGCTTCTCGAAGCCCTTCCGGAACTTTCCCCGGAATGGTTCCCCGCGGATCAGTTGCTCGTAGCCGCCCATCGGGACGGTGCCCTGCGCGGTCGGCGCGGGCCGGCCGGGCTCTGACAGGTTGTTGTAATCCGGCGCGTCGCCCGGGAGGACGTCGATCACCTTGACGTCGAAATCCGAATCCGTCCCCGTTGTCGACACCTTCAGGTCCACCGAGATCGGCCCGAACACGCTCACGTCGTGGTCCAGGACTTCGGACTGGTACACCAGGACGTCCGGCCGTTGGGCGGCGAACCGCTGGTCCTCGGTCATGTAGGTGTTCAGCACGTCCTGCGTGATCCGGTTGACGTAGGGCACGGGCCTGTTCGGGTCGGACACGTACTCGTCGAACCCCGCCTGCGCCGGCTGCTGCCACGCGAGCGCACCCTTCGCATCCAGATAGAGGCTGGCGGGTTTCGCCGTCGTGGGCGGCCATGCGTTGAACGTGCGCCACTCGTTCACGCCGGTCTGGAACATCCACGCCTTCGGAAACTTGCCCTCGCCGCGCCCCTTCAGGTAGTAGAGGAAGAAGGGCAGCTCGATCTGCTCGCGATAGTACTGGCTGGTGTTCGAACCGAAGTTGACGTTGCCCAGGCGGTCGCCCTCGCCCCGCGAGAAGCCGCCGTGATTCCACGGCCCCATCACGAGCAGACCCGCCGGCGGCTGGTTCTTCTCCATGAAGTAGAACTCGCGCAGCAGCCCCTGCGGATCCTCGGTGTCGTACCAGCCGCCCACCAGCAACACGGCCGGCTTGATGCCCGTCAGGTGTTTCCAGATCGAGCGCGACTGCCAGACCTCGTCGTAGTTGGGGTGTTCGACGTTGAGCGACCAGAACGGCTGCCGCGTGAAGTATTTTTGTCCGATGTCGGCCAGCGTCCCCAGCTCCAGATAGAACTGGTAGCCGTCCGGAGAGGGATAGGGAAACGGCTGCCGCGGCGGCGGCGGCGCTGGGGGGCCTTCCCTCGGGAGGAAGCTCGTAAAGAAGCTGAAGCGGTGCGCCAGCATGAAGGCGCCGTTGTGGTACACGTCGTCGCCCTGGTAGTGGTCGGCCACCGGTGCCTGCGGCGACACGGCAACCAGCGCGGGGTGCGCGTCGAGCATGGCCGCGGTCGCAAAGAAGCCCGGCTGCGAAATACCCCAGACGCCCACCTTGCCGCTGTTACCTGGGGTGTGCTTAACCAGCCAGTCGATCGTGTCCCAGGCGTCGGTGCTCTCATCGATGTCCTTCGGCCCGCTCTTGCCGGGTTTGTAGGGCCGCACGAGGACGAAGTCACCCTCGCTCATGTAGCGGCCGCGCGCATCCTGGTACGCGAAGATGAACTTCTCACGCTGGAACAGCTCGGAGGGACCGAGCGAGGCGCGATACTGATCGATGCCGTAGGGCGCGACGTTGTACGGCGTGCGCTGCAGCATGATCGGGTACGTCCGGCCGTTGCTAAAGACGTCCTTGGGGACGTAGACCGAGGTGAACAGCTTGACGCCGTCGCGCATCGGGATGCGGTACTCGAACTTCGTATAGTTGGCGCGCACGGCGGCGACGCCCGTCAGGGCCCTCTCCCCTGCGGCCGACGCTGTTGGCTGCTGCGCGGCGCGAGCGCCGAGCATTCCCCCCGACGTGATCACGAACCCGAGGACGAGGAGCCGG
>JADGPN010000545.1 GCA_017882465.1 Solirubrobacteraceae bacterium | reverse complement strand
GCCAGCTCACGGGGACCGAGGTGAGGCCGAGCCGGCGTGCCGCGACGAGGCGCTGGTGGCCGCCGACGACGGTGCGATCCTCTCGCCGGGCGAGCACTGGCTGGACGAAGCCGAACTGGCGCAGGCTGCGCTCGAGCGCGTCGAGCTCATCCTCGGAGATACGGCGTGGGTTGGCGGGATCGGGGTGGAGTTGATCGATCGGAACGAGCTCGACGGTGACGGTCGGTGATGGACGAACGGCTCCGATCACGCCGTCACTGTGACGGCGGCGACCGAGGTTGCCTATCCGCCCCGGGTGCTACATCCCGGGGCCCGGATCGCTCAGGCGATGTGGCGCAGGAACCACAGAATGCCGAGACCCACGAGCCAGGGCAGCGCGAGCAGGACCGCCGCACCGGCCCCCACCAGCCAGCCGATCGGGCCGAACGCCGTCAGGAGAAGCAGGAGGGCCGGCAGGGCAATCGCCCACAGGACGAGCAGGAGGGTCAGTGGGCCATGGAACAGGCTATGGCGCTGCGAAACGTAGATCAGGGGCGGCTGAGACTGAAACATCGATCGTGGTTCCTTGTGTGGAGGGCGGGCATCACCCCGTCGCCCTCATTGTCCCAGACAACCACACGGGGCGCTTTCAGCTGATCGGCTCGGCCAGATCTCCGGCGAGCAGGAGCTGGGGCACTTGATGCAGGCGGAAGCGGCCTGTGCTCGGGTCAGGCTCGAAGACCCAGACCACATCGAACCGCTCATCCGGCCACACCTGGGGCACGCTGGCCGAGTCGCCCACGAGCTGGTTGGCGATCAAGGGGATCCGCTTGTGCTCCCAGGCCACGAGGACGTGACCGTCGCAGCCGCGGATCGCGGCCACCAGTTGGTCGAGCTCGTCCTGGACAAACGGTTCGTCGAGCGGCAGGCCCAGTCGGTCGCTCAGCGGGCTCAGCGTTTCGAGCGGCCGTCGGCTGTGGCTGTGCGGACCGACTTCCGATGCGAACAGGCGGCTGGGCGTCGGCAGCAGCGCTGGCCCAGACTCAACGCTCCGCGGCACGAAGAGACCGACGAGCGCCCCCGCCCGCTGCCAACCGCGTGGGATCAGCGAGTCGGGATCTGGGGTGCCATCGACCAGGACGCCGTGGGGCGGCCCGTCACCCAGTTGCTTCTCGGCGTGGCGAACAAAGGCGATCGAGGCTGGCATTGTTCACTCCTCCGGGTGATGGCTCCGATCGAGAGCCTAGCTGAGGATCCGGTTGTCGAGGAGCGCCACCTCGCGAAGGGAAACGATGACGACGATGGACGCCGCCAAGATCTCCCCGCCGACGTCCGCGCTGCGGGATCCGGCCGACGCTCTCGGGCGCAAGTATCCGGATCAGCCCCGCGGACCACTCGGCAGGCGGTTCGTGCTGCTGGGCCTGCGAGCCACGCTCGTGGCCAAAGCAGATGGCTGCGCCCATTGTCGCGAATGTCACGGCCTCCGCTTCAATCCGCTCGATGGCCCGCTGCTGCCTTTGGAGCGCTGTGCGAGCCTACGGGGCTGTCGTTGCCGTTATCGCTGACCCTCAGGGGCAGGCTCAAGTCCGACAACGTTGAGCCACCTGGCGGCTCGCCCGACGTAGACCAACTGCTCGGTCGAGAGCCCGAACCTCGCCCGCAGGTCGGCCAGGTGACGCTTCACCGTACTCGGAGCGACGCCGAGAGCGTGCGCGGCCTCGAGGACCGAGCCGCCCGCCGCGACGTAGGCCGCCAGGGCTTCGCGTTGCCGAGGTGTGGCCACCGGGCTCACGCCGCGTACCAGGCAAGTGGGTCATCGTCAGACAGCGGGCGGGTCTCCAAGGCCCCTTGGGGGTACTCCCACATTTGCTGACCTTGAAGACGGACCGCTCACCGACGTCCAGTCGATCGACTCCGGCTGGCGGTCCCGCACCAGGACCCGCTCGACGGCGCCCCTCATCGCGGCGTTCGGACAACTGCTGCAGTCGCAGCCGGCGCCGCGCCTAGCCTCGAACCCGATGGAGCCTGGCGACTTGGCAGACCGTCGTCGGGCCGCCCCTGTCCATGACGATCGCCACCCTACCCGTGGTCCCGTCCGGCAGGCGGCATCGACGGTCCGTCAGGAAGTCGATGTCGGCAAGCGAGTGGATGTCTGCGCTCGTTGCGCGGATGCGCGATTGCTCTCGGTGGGCCCACGCGGCCCAGCGGCCCTCGGCGATCGGGGCGAGGGGCTCGGGTTCGCAGCGCCGCCTCTGCTTCAGAGGCTGCATCACGAGGGAGATCCGGACTGCGCCAGCGAAACTCATCGTCCCCCTCCGTTCGTGGTGCCGCACTCAACTGACGACGGTGCCCCGGCAGCTCGGGGACTGTGCTTACCGGGCGGTGGCGGTTCCCAGCTGCGCCCAGCCCTCCTTCGCGTAGTCGTAGGACGTGATCCGTTCGGGCTTGACGCGGATGATGACGGGAGCCCAGTTGGCGGCCAGGGTCTTCGCCAATCCCTGGGCGTGCTCAGTGGGCATGTACTTCTCGAAGAGGGCGACGCGCTTCGCCAGGACATCCTCGTAGTCAAGCTCGGCTCGCCCGTAGATAAGCGCGCCCCTGAGTGGTGGACCCTCGACGTCGATCAACACCGTGACATTTGGATTGCCCCTGCAGTTCCGGACCTTGTTCGTCATGTCCTGGGTGCCGAAGACGATGTCGCCGTTGTCGTACGTGAACCACAGGGCCGCCATGTGGATGGTTCCATCGGGGTTCACGCTTCCCAGGTGGGCAATCGGCGCTTCGCGCAGGAGCGCCTGGAGCTCGTCGTCGGTCAGGGGCGGTTTCTGCGGATAGAACGTCATCTCGGCCTCCTGTCAGGTTGAGGGGTCCGTGGTTCGGATGCGACGTGGACCAGGCGCGCGTTTTGCCGACGGCCTGCTGCCGCGCCTGGGCATTCGCCCCTGCTCGCCGGCCCAGCCCCTTGACCGGCAGACACCTCAGCTTTGCGGATCCCAGATGGTGGCGTCGATGACGTCCTTCAGCAGCGAGTTGCTCCAGGGCGCCGCGAGGTCGTAGTCGCCGAACCGCGCCGATTCGCGAAGGAGCCTCCCGTACTCGCTGTTCGGGTCCTTGTTCAGTGCGGCCAGCTTGTCCATCGCCGCGTAGCTGTCCAGCTCGAGGAGCGTGCGATACCAGCCGGAGCCCTTCTCGGAGCTGTACACGACGGCGAACGTCCCGATGTAGCGCGTACCGGCCGGCATCGACTTCGCCAGCGCGTCGCTGTTGTCGACCAGCCACTTCTGGTGGGCCTCCTCCTGGCCTACCTTCACCGTGTAGCCATATTCCTGGATGAA
>JADGPN010000544.1 GCA_017882465.1 Solirubrobacteraceae bacterium | reverse complement strand
CGGAGATGATCTGGGCCGGCAGCGAGCGACCGAGGACGCCGTCGACGAGCTTCCACGCACCCCACCCGACCGCCCCCATGAGCGCCGAGCAGACGAGGATCCTGACGGTGATCATCAGCGTCTGATGACCCTCGAGATCGCCGTTGAATCCGACCTTCAGCCGGTGGAACTGGAGCGCGGTCATGACCGCGTTGGCGACGGCGGTCCCGATCACCAGGCCGGCGATGCCCAGCGGCTTGTACAGGGCGATCGAGACGATGATGTCGACGATCATGTTGAGCCCGGCCAGCCGGGTTGGGATCCACGGCCGCTGGACCGCGAAGAACGTCCGCGTGAGCAGCAGGTTGAGCCCCCCGAAGGGGAGGCTGAAGGCGAACCAGAACAGCGCGATCGAGACGATGTGAGTCGAGTGGGCGGTGAACGCGCCGCGCTGGAACACCAGCCGGGTGATCGGCGTGGCCAGCACGATCAGCAGCGCCGTGCACGGGATCAGCAGCAGGTTGATCTGGCGCATGCCGTTGCCGAGCGTGCGCCGCATCTCCGCCCGCGCGCGCCGGGACGCCTGCCGGCTCAGGGTCGGGAACAGCACCGTCGCGACCGCCACGCTGAAGATGCCCTGGGGCAGCATGTAGATCCGGAACGCGTTGTCGATCGCCCGCGGCGCCTCGGGCGAGACGAGCGTCCCGAACACCGAGTTCAGCAGCTGGTCGAGATTGACGATCCCCAACCCGATCGTGATCGGCAGCATCAGCACAACGACCTGCTTGACGCGGGGGTCGCGCCAGTCGATCGAGAAATTGAGCCGGATGTCGATCCGGCGCAGGGCGGACCCGACCAGCAGCATCTGCACCACGGTGGCCACCAGCCAGCCGATCGCGTACGCGTACAGCCTGTTCTGGCCGTGGAACTGCGGGTACAGGGCGACGAGCACGGCGAGAATCACGAGGTTCCACACCGCCGGCGCGATCGCGGGGATCGAGAACTCGTCGTAGGACTGGAGGATCCCGACCATCAGGCCGGTGATGCCGAGCAGCAGCACGACGGGGAACAGCACCTGCGAGAGGCCGGCGGTCAGGTCGTCGAGCCGGGGGGTGAACGTGCTGCCGGTGAACAGCGGCATGACCGTCCCCGCGAACAGGATCCCCAGCGCGGTCACGGCCCCGAGGACGATCAGGATGATCCAGAACAGGGTCGAGGCGAGCTTGAACGCCTCGCGCTTGCGACCCTGCTGCAGGAGGTCGGTGAACACGGGCACGAATGCCGCCGACAGCGCCGCCTGCGCGAACAGGTTGGCCATCAGATTCGGGATCTGGGAGGCGATTGTGAACGCCGACGCGGCGGGCGTGGTGCCGAAGTAGCTCGCGGCCACGATCTCGCGCGCCAGCCCGACCACCCGCGAGATTCCGGTCGCGCCGGCGAAGATCGCTGTGTTCAGGGCGAGGCGGCGACGCGGCGCGTCGGCGCTGCCGGCGATGGTCTCGTCTCCCACGGGCGCGCTATAGTACGCACGCGCCGCGGCCCACCGTCGACCGTGGCTGCTTGCTGTCATGGCCAACATCCACTCTCAGAAGAAGCGGATCGAGCGCGCCGAGCGCGAACGGCTCGAGAACCGCCGCTACACGTCGAAGATCAAGACGTACTTCCACCGCCTCGAGGCGGCCGTGCAGGGAGGCGACGACGCCGTGGCCGATGGCGAGCACCGCACGCTGGTGCGGACGATCGACAAGGCCATCAAGCGCGGAGCACTGCACCGCAACACGGGCGCGCGCAAGAAGTCCCGCGCCGCCCGGATTCGCCGCGGCGCGCCCGAATAATCCGCTCCTCCCGTCGCATCGCGCCGGCTGATCGCCGCAGCAGCGCGCTGGCCGGTCGTGGCAACGCCCAGTGCGGGCGCGGCAAGGCGCCGGCTGATCGCCGCAGCAGCGCGCTGGCCGGTCGTGGCAACGCCCAGTCCGGGCGCGGCGGCATCCCGGCGCGACCGGCGCCGTCGCTCGTGCTCAAGCCGCGATCCGCTGGATCGCCAGCAGGGCCGCGGTGTCCTCGCCGGCCCCGCCTTTGCTCCCTCCCCGGGAGGCCAGCTCCAGGTCCGCGATCTCCTCGATCGCCCGCCGCAGCGAGGCCGGCCCGGCCCGGCGCGCGTCCGCGATCAGCCGATCGGCCGCCTTCGGCGGCATCCGCAGGCCCTTCTTGACCTCGGAGATCGGCCTGCCGGCCTCGATCTGGTCGGCAATCCTGTGCGCAGTCCGCAGACGCTCGGACATCGAGTACAGCAGGCTCGGCAGCCGCTCGCCCTGCGTGCGCAGCTGCAGGTAGAAGCCCGTGGCCGTCGCGGCGTCGCCCCCGACCAGCGCGTCGGAGAGCGCCCACACCTTGCGCTCTGACGAGGACGCGGTCAGCTCCTCGACCTCCTCGACGCCGACGTGCGCCCCCTGACCGAGCTCGAGGGCGAGCTTCTCCAGCTCGCGCAGCAGTCGCTGCTGGCGCTCGCCGACGTGCTGGATGAGCGCCTTGGCGGCGCCCGAGGCGAGCTCCAGGCCCATCTCGCGGGCCTGCGCGGCCACCCATTTAGGCAGCTCCCACGGCTTCAGGCCGACCTCGGCGGACACGTCCCCCCCGGCCTTCTTGACCGCCGCCGCCAGCCGCGCCGGCGCCTTCACGCGGCCGTCCTCGCGCGCGAAGAACGCAACGGTCGTCTCAGGCGGGATCAACGCCAGCGCCGCCTCCAGCGGCTCCAGGTCCTTGTCCTTCCAGCGCTCGACGCCGTCGACGATGAGGAATCGCCGCCCCATCGCGAAAGTCATCGCGCTCAGCGCCGCGGCCACCGTCTCCGGGTTACACTGATCGCCTTCGAACAGCTCCAGGCCCTGCGCACCGCCGCCCGCCTCGGCGATCGCCCGCAGCCGCGCGCGGCGCTCGGCGATCCG
Organism: Solirubrobacteraceae bacterium; assembly: GCA_017882465.1. Lineage (GTDB taxonomy): Bacteria > Actinomycetota > Thermoleophilia > Solirubrobacterales > Solirubrobacteraceae > Palsa-465. The sequence goes on along the minus strand of JADGPN010000544.1, from coordinate 391 downwards.
GCCGTGGTCGTCGCCGTGGATCAGATACACGGGCTTGAACGCGGGCACCCGAGCCAGTCTAGGGCGGCTCTCCGACGGCGTCGCGCGGACAGCGCCGGCGGCCTCGGGCCGGGGCGCCGCGGGCCTCACGCGGACAGGGCCGGCGGCCTCGGGCCGGGGCGGATTGCGGGCCTCACGCGAGCAGCGCCGGCGGCCTCGGGCCGGGGCGGATTGCGGGTTTGTCCGCACCGCTCGGCGGTCCATTGCGGATGGCGGCCCGGGGGCACGCGCTTAGATTGGCCTCACAGCGACAGTCGGAGGACGTGAGATGGCGACCAACCTGGTAGATCGCGAGCCACCCCCCAGGCACGTCGCAGGATGCGCATCGGGCCCGCGATGACGGTGGCGCTGC
>JADGPN010000543.1 GCA_017882465.1 Solirubrobacteraceae bacterium | reverse complement strand
CGACGATCATCGCGAAGACCACGCTCACGGCCAGCAGAAGCGATCGTCCATGTCGTCTCGGCAGGATATGAGCCAACGAATGCATGTGCAGCCACCTTGTTTCTGTGCGTCGGCTGAACGCCAACGCGGAGGGCTCCTCGCGATAGGTATCGTCAGCGCCGGCGCCCCACTTGAGCTGCAGTCCGCCCGGATCGAGGGGTGCGGGACTACCCTCCCCGATATACCCAAGCGAACCAACGACTTCCAGCAGGTCGTCACGATCAGCTATGAGCACATGGACGCCCAGCAAGCCTACGATCAAGCGATCGGCCGCTACCCCGTGTGACGCGGCAAGCCGAGAGGGGTCTGGTCCATAACGCCGCTCGTTTGCGGCTGGTGACACGTTTCTTTACCAATGACCCTAGTCGCGGGACCGCCGCGGATCCCGAGAGTTGGGTGGAATCGGGCTGCTGCTTCATTGGGGGACGGATCGGCATTGGTGCTGGGTGCCGTAGCCTTCGGTGTGCGTGTGGGGGCGAGGCAGCTCTTCTGCTGCTTCGCCGGGCCGGCTGAGCACTGAAGTGCGCTCTTGCCGGCCATGACCTGTTTGAGCAGGTAGGTGTCGGGCGCGTGCGGGAAGGAGCCCTTGGTGCCGTAGCCGATGGCGATGTCCTCGCCGTTGGTGAGCACGTGTCGGGCGGGGTCGGTGATGAGCTTCCCGGTGGCGTAGACCCAGACGAGACGCGGTTGCCGCCGTCGTCTTGGAGCGCGCCGAGTGTGCCGGCTCCGAACCTCACGCCCCAGATGGCGAATAGGTCGCCGAGCGTGTAGCGGAACGACCTGGGCGCCTCCATGTGGATGATTCCGGTGTTGTCGTGCGCGTGGATGGGCGTCTCGATGTGGTGGCGCTCATCGATGTCGACGTTGGCGGGGACTGGCGTTTACAAACCGTGGTTGTAGGTGCTCAGGAGAGCGTGGATGTGGTACTTCTCGCTCGATCCGGTCGGCAACCCGAGCCCGACGTACTGCGGCGTCCACGGCGGTTGGGTTGCGTGGACTCCGGGGCCGGAGACGAGCAGGCCCTTCTCCGGGGGCCCGCTCTGACCGCAGCCGGCCAGCGCCATGACAGCGAGTATCCCCAGTGGAAGGTGATTGTCCGTGCTCTGATGCTCACGACGCTCACGCTACCTCGTTCGCGTGTAGTTGCTTTCGCAGCCGTCGCTGCGACAGCCGCCCGTAGGCGATCGGCCGGCGCTCGCTGTCGTAGCGGACGGGACGAAACGGCGGGGTGGTGCTCGCGAGCCGCTGCCCTTCCTCTGAGTCGGCGTCAACCTCTCGCCAGTGGAGTCCGAGCTCGGCGAGCACGCCCTTCGCGTGCTCGCACAGGTGGCAGTCCGTTGCGGTCAGCAGCACCATCGTCATGAGCCCATCCCCGTCGGGGTACCGTCGGCGGTTCTGGCGTTCATGTCTGCGATCAGTTGGTTCGGGGAGACGTACATCTCCTGGTAGGCCTTGTGCCAGAGGATCTTGCCGTCGGCCCCGAGCAGCATGAACGCGTGCCCGTCCTGGGTGGGGTGCTGCATCCCGCCGTGGCCGAGCATCCCGTAGGCCGCGGACATGTGCGTGCTCGGGTCGGCCAGCAACGGCGTGGTGATGCCGTACTGCGACGCCGCCGCCTTGAGGTCGGTCGGCTGGTCGGTCGTGACGCTGACGAGTTGAATACCTGCCTTGTGGAGGTCGCCCGCCTTCTGCAGGTCTCCGATTTGGACCATGCAGGACTGGCAGCCGACGCCCTCGGAGAAGAACATCATCGTCTCGCGCCCGTGCAGTGAGGCGAGCGTGACCGGCTTGCCGGTGACGACATCCGTCGCGGTGAACGCAGGCGCGGTCGCGCCCAGCGCCGGACCGGCGGTTTGACCCGCGGCGGCCGCGCCGCCCCCGCTGCCTGCGAGAGTGATCGCGAGCACAACGAGTACGGCGGCAATCGCGGCGACGGCGCCGAGGCCGGAGTGCCGGATCAGCTTCTGGCGCCTCGCGACTCGTTGCGCTTCGACCTCGGCCTGCAGGCGCGCTTCGCGGGCCGCTTCTTTCTGTTCGTGGCGGTGAGCCATCAGTGCTCACTCCTTTCGTGCTCCCGGCCGCCTTACGGGCGCGTTCGCGGCGCGAAAACCTAAGGCGCGTTCGCGGCGCGAAAACCTAAGGCCCGGCGGTACAAAACCTGCCGATTTGCAGGCAAGACGTCATAATATCCATTATCGAGCGCGGATATGTCCACGCTCTCCGGGCCGCACGACCCCGGCCGCACCGCCAGTCTGAACGTGCCGCCCGACTTCCAAGGTGAGTTCTTGCGTCTCACCGTCGCGGGCCGCGCCGAGATGTACCGGCTACAGGACGAGCGCATCTAACGCGAAGGGGAACCCGCGCCAAACCGAAGCACCCAGAGGCGGTCGCTTTCCTGACGTCACGCTTGTAACGGGACCCTTCCGTTCTTGCTGCCCGGGGCGTTACGTTCGCGTAGCCCCCGGCGGGCCGGCCGCGCCCTCGGGACGGGATCGCGACCCGACGTCGCTCGTCGGGTTTGCGGTCGCCAGCCATCGACCGAGGAGCGGATGGAGCATGCCGAACCGTGATTTCGTGATCCGCGAACAGCTTCACGAGAGCGCCGTCGCTCAGTCCCTGCGTTGGGCGCAGGAGGCGGCGGACTCCGGCGATTTCAGCGATGCGCTCGAATGGCTGCAGGTGGTGGAAGTGGTGCGCGGAGACTTGCCGCCGGGGTGGGGAAACAAGCAGGACTCCTGGCGTTACCGCCGTGGTCAAGGCCCGGCGTTGTAGCAACCGCCCGCCGAGCGAGCCGCCTTCTCAGCCGATGCGGCCAAGCGGGTCGCGCTCGGGAGATGGCAGAACTGAGAGGACGGGATTGCCCCCAGAACCCGTCCTCTCCCACAGCCCCCCGACGATCTGCGTTACTGGCCCCACGGGGAGCTGAAATGAGCCTTGCGGGCAGGGTCGACATGGTTGTGACGTTTTGTGGCGGACGCCTGGCGTTGTGATTCAGAGACTGGCTCCGTAGGTCGGCTGTCGGCGCGCCTCCGCTGCGGTTCCCACCCTCAACACGCACGCGTGGGTGAATGCCCGGTTCCGTCACTGGCCGTCGGCCGGGTTCGCGCGCCCCCGGGGGTCCGCCCCGGCGGACGACGGGTTCAGCCGATCCGAGCCATCGCCTGGACCGAGCCGACCGCCAGCGTCGTGTTGAAGCTCAGACCTCCGGAAGTAGTTCCGAGATATGTCGTTTTAGCTGGTATTTTCTTTAGATTATGTCTTGCATAAAGTGTGAGAGG
>JADGPN010000542.1 GCA_017882465.1 Solirubrobacteraceae bacterium | reverse complement strand
TGATGTCGATCCGGCGAGGGTCCCAGAGGCGACTGGGGCGCCCATCCGCCGTCATCGCCGGCGCGACCGTGACTGACTCGACGGTGTCGGTGATCAGCCGTCGCCAAGCCTCTAACCTGGATTTCCGGTGCGTTCATTCGACCCTGCTTTTCGCGTCGTTTGGTTCTGTTGGTCATGCGGGCGGGAAGCTGTAGCTGAGCTGGCGTCTGTCCCACCAAGGGATGGTGTGGGTGCGCTCGTGGTAGTCGGCGTCGAGCAGGACTGGGGTGTGAGCTCGGGCGCGTAGAGCGACGTTGACACCGTTGGGGGTGAACTGGAGTTCGCCGGGGCCTTCGATGAAGTGTCGGAAGATCGTGTCGGGTGTCGCGGTTTGGTAGCCGTTGTGGAGGCGTAGCGCGAACGTGCGGTAGATCGTGTCGCAGAGCACACTGAGGGTGGTGTCGAGGTCAACGGCGAGCGGGACCTGGGAGGAGAGCGCGTCGAGGTGAAACGCGCGGATTTGCGCGGCGAGTTTGTTCTCGATCGCCCAGCGTTTCGCGTAGCGCTCGATCAGTTGTTTGGCGGAACGTTCGCGCTGGTTGGTGAGGAGCAGGGTGGGCTGGTCGCGTCCGAGACCTGTGACCGCGAGTTGACGGAACTCGCGTTTGGCGATCGTGGCGGTCATCTCGGCGACGGTCACGTCGCGGTGTTTGCCGGGCCGTTCCAGACGCACCGGGCTCCATGCGTCGTCGGGGAGCTTGGCGACTTGGTCCATCAGTGTCGCGCCGCGGCGGCGTAGGGTGATGAACCCGATCTCGCGGTCGTCGAGTTCGACGAGTTCGGTGTGAGTCGTGAGCGTCGAGTCGAACACCAGCAGTCGCGGCTTCTGTCCGCTGGAGCGTTGCCAGAACTCGCAGAAGCGGATGATCTGGTGTGCCTGATCGGCTTTCGCGATATCCGCGTTTGAGTAGCACAGCGTCGCGTGCTTGGCGTCCTGAGCGAAGAACGAGAGGACTGAGCGTGTGCGTTGCGAGCGGCTGGGAACGTAGTGTTCTTCAAGGATCTGGTCCTCGCCGAAGCTCATGATCGCGTGGAAGTCGAGGTTGAAGCTCTCGCCGTCGATCAACCCGCAGGCCTTCTGCTGGGGCACGAGCGCTTCGAGCAGCGCCTGGTTGTGCGCTCTGGTCGTGCGGTAGGAGTAGCCGGAGAGGTGCGAGCGTTTCGGGAGTACCGACAGTCCGCAGAACACGCCGAGCGCGCGATCGTGCACGACGTCATAGACGTGTGAGCGGCGCCGGCGCTCATACAACTTCAACGCCAAGATCGCCAGCAGCGAGTTCAGCGCCGTGAGCTGCCGCGTGCCCGGGTAACCCCCGGCGGTGAGGAGGGCTGGAACGTCAAGCTCGAGCAGCTCGGGGAGCAGCAGAAACAACCCGGCGTGCTCGCTGGCGACCGATCCCGACACAGGCCAGTCCCCCGGCCCGAGGCGCTGCGCTTTCGGCGCTGGGACCGTCAGCGTGCCCGCGGCCGGGACCGCTTCAAGCGGGAGTCGCCCGAGTCCTTCCTCGCGCACCAGCTCCCAGATCGCGGTACGCCCCAACGGTGTTCCCGCCGCCACGAGCGCGCGTGTGATCTCAGCCAGCGAACGTCCCTCTCGGCGCAACGCGAGTGTCAGTGTCCGCGCGCTGTCCTTCTTGGGCTCGGTCCGTGGCCCCGGGCGCGAGGACGCGAACAGCTCCAGGCGAGAGGCGCGGTAGTCACGCACGAGCGTCTCAACCGTCGCGCGGGTGTAACCGAACCGCTGCGCGACCTGCTCGGCCGAGGCGCCCTCAACGAAGTAGCAGCGCAGCGCCTCGTACCGGCGCTGGTTCGGCTCCGTCGGTCGCGCGAACAGCTCCGCGCCGGACCGAGACGCCATCGACTAGGTCGATCTACCGGACGACATGTCCAGAATCATGTCAGCCATCCCGGACAGCGCCGCCGCGATCGCCCGAAACACGGGCCAGGGCCGCGATTCTGCGTTGAGTCGCCCTACCTGAGGGCAGTCTGGCTACCGGACTCCACCCAAAAGCGTCCGCTAGTTCCAGCCTACTCACCCGCGAAAGCCTTTACAACGCCAACGAAAGCGCCGGAACCAGCGGCACTCAATCAGAATCGACGGCAAGAACTGGACGATCCGACGCCCCGGAAATCCAGGCTAAGGTCGGACTTGAAGTCTAGCGCTCCGGGGGGTACTCGTAGCCCGCGACGGCACTAGCTTGCATGATCATGCGGCGTGTCGCCACAGCGGTGCTGGCGCGTCGCCGCTGAAGCTGGCGGGGGCGCGACTTCAAGCCGCACGAGAGCGACCGGGTGCGCGTGGTCTCCGGCACGCGGACCAGCACACGGCGGGTCCGGGCCAGCCGCGGCGGTCGCTTCACGGTGACCTTCCAGGGGTTCGCCTTCCCCACGTGCGGAGCGGACGGGTATGGCGGCCGCTATGCGCTGCTTGAAACTCTTCCGGACGGGGCCATGAAAGTAGCCTAGCGGTCGCTACACTTCGTGAAGCATTGCACGGAGCTGTGGGAACAGGAGAGTGAGACTGCCGTGATCACCTTCACCGACAGAGGCGCCGAGAAGGTCCAGGAGTTCCTCGACTCCCAGAACGCCGACGCGGCCACCTCCGGCCTGCGCGTGGGCGTGCGGGGCGGCGGCTGCTCGGGCTTCCAGTACGCGCTGGCCTTCGACACCGAGCGCGACGGCGACCAGATCTTCGAGGACCACGGGCTGCGCCTGCTGGTGGACGGACCGAGCCTGCCCTACGTCCGCGGCGCGGTCGTCGACTACGCCGAGAACCTCCAGGGCGCCGGCTTCAAGGTCGAGAACCCCAACGTCGTGGCCGCCTGCGGCTGCGGCTCCTCCTTCCGCGTCGCGGAAGAGGAAGAGGTCTCGGCGGTCTGAACGCAGCGGGCCCGGTCGGGCGTGCGGGTCGGCTGCTTTCCCGACCTGTACGCGGCGCTGGCGGGCGACCCGCCGGACCCGTGATCACGTTGTGAGAGGACCGAACTGGCCCTCGGTGGGCTCCGCTCAGCAGAACCACGGCTCGGTGAGCCGTGGCCTCCCCTCGGTCGATCCCATGGGGATGGCCACCGGCTCCGTGCCGCCCGCCTCGCCGGTCGCCTCGCGCACCGCCGCGCGGATGCGCGCGAACGTCAGGCCCGTCGCCTCCTGCGCGGCGGCGCTCTGCTGGACCAGCGCGCTGAGGCGGCCCTGCAGGCGGTCGGCTGCCGGGTCCGCTGACCGCCACGGGTAGCTGAGGCGCTCGGCCTCGTAGGGGCCGAGGTGCTCGCGCAGGTCCT
>JADGPN010000541.1 GCA_017882465.1 Solirubrobacteraceae bacterium | reverse complement strand
TGCCAGCGAGTAGAGGGCGGCGCCGGCACGGTCGCGCCAGCGAGCACCCCCCACCCAGCAGGCCGTGACGGCGCTCATGCAAATGAGCACGCCAGAACTTGTCCGTCCCGGCTCGAGCTCAGCCAGCCAGCCTGCGGTCACCGGCCTCCCGCCGCATCGACGTTCCGCAGGGCCGGGTCAGGGACTACTCCGATGGCAACCATCTCATCACGGTGCGCCTCGATAGACAGGAAAGCGGCCGATTGAGCTCTCCCGCCGGAGACGGGTCGCTGGAGCGCATGCTGGACGGCTGGTTCGTCGCCAACGCCCTATCCATTTGGCTCAGGTCGCGTAGCGTTCGGCTCCTGTGCGTCGCGGAATCGGCAACGTCGTGGGGGATCACGGTGCGCACCCCGAGCCGCGCCACACCACGTCCTGCGCGGCCTCGCAGGGCGGCCCTCACCTGCCGCTGGCCTCCTGCATGGCGGCCGAGCAACGCCGCCATGCACCTGATTCAAATGGATAGCCCCTCGTCGCCAAAGGAGTCGTCCCGACGCGGCCGTTGCCGGCGCCTCCTGCTGGGCGAACGCAAGAGCGAGCAGCGACCGACTACGAGCGGGGTCCGGACGAGCGCTTCCCAGAAAGCGACACGGCGCGCCAGGCGGCCAGGCGCTGCTGCGGACGCCGCTTGCCGTCAATTGCGAGCGTCCGCAGCAGGCCGTCAAAGCGCCAGACCACATCCATGGTGAACCCCTCCTCGATCGCCTGCTTCACCGAGTAGAGGTGGAAAGGGTCGTAGACCTGGGTCTGCGGATTCAGCCGCCCGAACATCTCCAGCGTCCGCCCCTTCGGCGTCGCGGTGAAAGCGAAGTACGACATATTCGACTGGTGGCCGCTGCGTGCGCCAACAGATCGCGCAAGCGCTTCCTTCACCACATCTATCTCCACCGAGAGCAGGCCAGCGTCCTCGACCTCGGCCGCAGTCAGCTCCTGCTCCTCCCCTGCGCAGAGCGCAAGCCGGAGGTCCAACGCACCCAGCCGCGCCGACCGCGCGCTCGCCACCGCAGCACTCAGCTGGGCACGCGCGCTGCTGCCAACCAAGCCGGGCCTGACGGCGTTTGAGCACGACGCGCCAGCCGCGATCACCGCCAACGCTGGCGCGCCGTGATCGCAGACTATCTGCGCACTCGGCGACGTCTACCGGCATCAGCGTGTGCGCTCGCGCCACCTCGCGACCCCCGGCACAAGCATCGAGATGACCGTGCTGGTCGAGCGGGTCACCCCGCAGCCCTCCGCCCGCTACGGCACCGTCCACCGTTGCGAGCTTCTCGACGCCGACGCCAACGTGCTCGCCTGGTGGCATACCCGAGGCACCTCTCGGCGGGTCGGCGAGGGTCGTCGCTCTGCGTGGACTTGTCGAGCGCTACACCCGCTTCGCCCCACTGCGGTCACCGTCCTCAACCACTGCAGAAGGGAGGCGCTGGGCTCAGGGAACTTTCCGGCGGACATAAGGCATCCGCTCGCCGACCGGTTACTTGAGAGGCGCGGCGAGGAAACGAGATGCCGGCGAGTTCGAACCACGCGCCCGCGAAACCTGAACACTGGTGACCGGCGCCCAGCTTGATCGCCGGCCCGATTGTCCCGCAGGCAGCCCTTCGAGCTCGAGGCGACGCTCGCGCTCACCCCTACCCGCCAGCGGCCGGATCAGGACGCCACGCTGGCCTGTGTCAACTGCGACGCCCGAATTGTGTCAACTCAGAAAGAAGCCCGCACCAAGCCTGTGCCGGGCCCAGGTCTAGGTGCGATCGGCGCCGGATCGGGAGCTACGGTGGTTCACAATGATCCGCGATCCCCTCGTCCGGTGAACGCCGTGCGGTCCAACCTGCTGGGGTGGGGTGTGCTCGCATTGCGGATCGCCGCGGTGTTCGGCCTACACGTGCCCCGCCGGCCGCGAGATCGATTCGCACCGCCTCTGCGCCGATTGCTTCAGGCGCCCCCGCTCCAGGTTCGCCCCATTCCCCACCGACCCGCTGGCCGGCTCAACTCCAGGTCCAGTATCGGGCGGGGAGCCCTTCTTGGGCCTCGCCTCGGTTGCAGGCGGATCACGGGCGGACCCGGCTTCGAGCGGGACCGCGGGGCGGCCCGCGCTTACGGAGGCACGCCATTCGCGCCGAGCATCACCGGATAGAAAAGGAGGTACAGGACGTCGGCGGCCGACGGATAGGGCGTGCTGCCCACGACCTCATACACGGTCCATATCAGGCTCTCTCGGCATCGATGTGGTCAGGATCGGCTCGCCGCCATGCCAGCGAGGTGACTTCAGAGGCGCGGTGGAGGGTCAGGCGCACCAGGCGGGCGGGCGCATCCGATTCGCGCGTGGCGCTTGCTCGCGTGGAGTGCAACCGCGCTCGGCCCGAAGCTCCCGGCTGGCGATCTCCCGGGTAGCTCCGCTGTTCCGAGCCGTCAGGGACGCCGCTGCACGGCTCGCTGCGCTCGGCCCGTTCGGGCCGTCCTTGACTGCCCGGCTCAGCTGCGCTTGCTGGCAACGAACGTCGCCTCGGGGGGCGACGTCAGCCAAGACATCCACCTTCGCAGCGTCGTCGACACCGCACGCAACTTCCACAACCCTTCTCACTGGTGCAAAGAGCCTGCTCAGGAGCACAATCTGGCTCTGGCCTCGCCGACATCGATGCCAGGAGACCCCCACATCACGTCGCCATCGAAGTAGCACGCAAACGCGATCGCCACCGGGCGCCAAACCAATCGCAGCTGCGGCTTCTCAACGCAACGCCGCGAAGCGACCCACGCCGCACCCACCACGGCGAGATCGACGGGATAGAACGCCACGTCGCCGAACAGCTCGCGATGCCCTGCCGGCCAACGAAACAGCTGCCAACCGGCGTACACCACCAGCAGCCCGCTCATCGCCGCAGTAGTCGGCACCCACCGACAACGCCGCTTCATGCGCGCTCGCCAATCGGCGCGCGGGACAGGCACGTGCACGACCGCACCAACGATTGGTCCCGTCTGGCCCGAGCGCATCAGCCGTGACCCCGCTGTTACCAAGACGGTGCATAACCTCTGTCCGGGAATTCCGTCATTGAAGGTGTATCGGTTCGGCTTCGCGCTGTCCTATTCGGATGTATCGTCACGGCGCCGGCACGCCTCATCCGTAGATCTCCGCGCCGTGCCTCAGGAAAGACACGCATCGCGGCAACCGCTCACGGGACACGCCCTCCACGGCTTGTCCAGCGTTAGACCAATTACTCATGCTTGGAACGGGCTGACGCCGACTAGACTGGTGGTGGTGCCCGCCCCGGGCGCTCAACGACACGGAGGTCACCATGAA
>JADGPN010000540.1 GCA_017882465.1 Solirubrobacteraceae bacterium | reverse complement strand
GCCGCCAGCCCCGCGCGCCGCTGGGCAGCGTCGAGCGAGATACCGCCAAGCCCGGCGAGCCCAAGCACCGCCGCCAGCCCAACAATGCCAAGACCCGCAGCGGGAAGACCGACCGAGTCACTGGCGCGGTGCATCGGCCAGAGCGCAAGCTCTCCGAGCATGCTCGCCGGCGAGCTCACACGCCGGCCGGCTAGATCCGCGACCGACCAGCCAACGATCAACACGCCAACCAGCCAGGCGGCGGTGCGGTGCATCCGGCGTCCGGACGCGATCAGGGCGGCGGCCAACGCCCAAACGGCGACCGCGGCCCCGAACACGCCCCCGAACAAAAGCCACTGCGCCGTCGGGCCCGGCAAGCGACGAAACGCGAAGTTCCCCGCGATCACCCCAGCCACCAGGCCGACGAAAGCTGAGCTCCGCAGCCGGCGGACAGCCAATCCACGCAACGCCGCGCCGCGATCGATCGGTGCGAGCAGGACATGCTGGACATCCGCTGCCTCGAGCACCAACGGACCGCCCCTAGCACCTGAGCGCAACCCACCGGCCACAGCCACCGCGACCAGCAGCCCGACCCCAGCCGCGCCATGCCGGTGGATCTCCTGCACCGTGTGCCGGTCAACCCTCAGATCCGCCAGCGCGCCCGAAATCAGCGCCAGTCCCCAGCCCCCGAAGATCACCCCCAGATACAAGCGGTAAAGGGACTCCATCCAATCCACCTGCTCGGCGTAACGACGACGCCTCGCCGCCCGCAGATCCCGCAAAGCCCGCAAGCCCGACGCCCGATCGGCACCCCACGCCGTCGCGTCCGCACTCACGTGCTCACGCCCGCAGCGCAGACGGCGTGCCAGCTAGGAAGCGCCGCAGCCGATCGACCTGCTCGATCTCCGGATGCTCGAGCAATACGACGCATGCCGTCCTATTCCGCGGCGGCGACGTCGATCGCAGCCGACGTTCGCCGTCGCTCTTGGCTGTCGGGGACCGTGGCCATCCGGTCTCGGATCGTAGTCCCAGTCTCGCCCTATGCGGCCAGCGAGCTGGGCGCCTGGTGAAGGCCGGCTTCGGCGAGGAAGCGCGACGGGCCGCCGGTCGCCCGCCGCCCGCGCTCGACGACATGGGTGATCAGCAGCCGATCCGTCGCCCGGGTGGCGGCGACGTAGAACAGCCGGCGCTCCTCTGCGAGCCGTTCGGGATCCGGCGAGGACACAGACCGCCACGAGGGCAGCAGTTGCTCCTCGTATCCGAGCAGTGCCACGAGTTGGGCTTCCGTGCCCTTGGCCCGGTGGATCGTCGAGACGGTGATTCGCCGGTCGCTGACGGCGTCGAGCTCCTGGGCGTGCAGCCCCGCGGCGTGCTCGAGCAAGCCGGTCAGGGTCGTGTGCTCGGCCTGCTCCTCGTTGCACTGTGCTGCGCGGCACAGCGAGCGCAGGTCCTCGAGCACCCGCTCGGCGTCGCGACGCCGTTCGGGGTCCGGAGTGTGGTCGCGCTGGTGCTGGTAATGGCGCATGAGCCCGCCCGGCGCCATGACTGTCGCGATCGCCACGTGCCCGATCGACCGCCCGGCATCGAGCTCCGAGCGGATGTGCTCGAGCCCGGCGCCGAACTGCGCCAGGCGATCGCGCGCCGCCCCGGTGCGAACGGCTTCCAGCTGGCCGCGTGCGCGCTGGCGGCGATCAGATCGCCGCCGTGATGCGCGCGCGCCCAGCTGACCAGCTTCGTGACGGTCGCGTTGCCGATGCCCCGGCGCGGGGAGCCGACGGCGCGGCGGAGCGCCTGCGCGTCGAGCGGGTTGGCAAGCAGCGTCAGGTAGGCGAGCGCGTCGCGAACCTCAGTGCGCTCGTAGAGCCCGAGCGAGCCGAGCACGCGGTGCGGGATGCCGGCGTGCGCGAGCGCCCGCTGAAGCGGCTCCGTCGCGTACCCAGTCCGCGCGAGCGCGAGGACCTCCCCGGACGGGGTGCCGGCGGCGAGCGCGTCGGCGATCTGCGCGGTCACCCAGTTCGCCTCGGCGAACTCATTCGGGAACGCCCGCACCCGCACCCCGCCGCCGAGGCCGCGCATCGCGATCAACGCCTTCGGTGCCCGCCGCTCGTTGTGGGCAACACAGCGGACGGCGGCCTCGAGGATCTCCGCGCGTGAGCGGAAGTTCCGCCCGCGAACGATCTGGGCGTGGCCGGGGTGGCGCTCGGCGAAGCACAGGACGTGCCGTGGATCGGCGTGCCGCCAACCGTGGATCAACTGGTCGTCATCGCCGCACACGCACAGGTTCCCGTCCGGCCCGGCGAGCAGGTCGACAAGCGTCGCCTGCGCGTGGCTGGTGTCCTGGAACTCATCGGCCAAAATCCAGCGCCACCGCTGCCGCAACCAGGCCAGCCCGGTGCGGGTGCTCGGAGAGCAGCCGCACCGCGCACGCGAGCAGGTCATCGAAGTCCATCGCGTTGCAGCGCCGCAGCTCGCGCTCGGCCTCGCGCCAGACGGCGGCGATGAGCGGCGCACCTGGATGCGTGCATGAGCGCTCGTACCCCTCCGGGGTGAGAAGCGCGTTCTTGGCGCGGGAGATCTCAACGAGCACCTCTGAGCTGGCGGGCTGGCCGTAGTCAGCCAGCGCGCGCTGGATCTCCCCGCGCTCGGCGTCTGAGAGCAGCCAGTCGATCACGCGGCGCATGTCCGCCTGGTCGTAGATCGTGTAGCGCCTCGGTGCGCCCGAACACGCCCGCGTGCTCGCGCAACAGCCTCGCGCACACGGAGTGAAACGTCGCCGCCGTGACGCCGCGTGCGACGGTCTCGCCGAGCAGGTCCGCGAGCCGCAGACGGAGCTCGCCGGCGGCGCGGACGCTGAAAGTGACCGCGAGGATCTCCCACGGCTGGGCGCGCCCGCTCGCGAGCAGGTACGCGGCGCGGTGGGTCAGCGTGCGGGTCTTGCCGGCGCCCGGCCCGGCGAGCAGCAGCAGCGGACCGGTGCCATGGGTTACTGCTTGGGCCTGCTCAGGGGTCAGTCCCGCGAGCAGGCGTTCGGTCCCGGGCGGCGCGTGATTGCGCAGGCCCGGGTCGGCCTTGGTCAGACATGCCTCCTTCAGTGAGAAGTTCGTGGTGCCCGCGCTTAGCCGACAGGTGGGAGCGCGGTGGGGCGGCGTGAGGTCTGGGCTCAGCCGAAGGCAGCGGGCTCGGCGCCGTTGGGTGCGGGCGTGAGCGTGACCGTCCGCTAGCCGCCCGCGATCGGGCACCTCCAGCGAGGCTCGCTGGCATTCGGTGCTTCGTTGCAGCCCAGCAGCAGCCGCACCAGGTTCAGTGCGTCCTCGCGTGTTTGCGGCGGGCTCTGGTAGCTGGCGTCACCGCGGCCGGCGAGGGTTGAGT
>JADGPN010000539.1 GCA_017882465.1 Solirubrobacteraceae bacterium | reverse complement strand
TGATCTGTGTGCGGTCTTGGGCGTGCGGGTCGGTGGTTCCGGCGGGGCTCTGTGCGGCGGGAAGGCTGATGGAGTGGCTGCTGTCACTGTTGCCGCCACCCGCTAGAACGGCGACGAGTACCACGACGAGCACGAGTGCGCCGCCAGCGGCGGCGCGGAGTTGTTTACGGCGTCGGGACATCGGTGCCTAGCCGCGGGTTTCGTGTGCCGCTAGCCATTGCAGGGCTGCCCATGGGTTGTCGGGGTGCTGGTCGAAGGCTGCTTGGCGGCGGGGCTGGTCGTTGGGGTTGCTGGTCGCGAGCCAGTATTCGATGCCGCCGAAGGTGAGTTCGATTTCGGCGCGGCCGCGGGGGCCGTTGATCCAGTAGGCGCGGCTGTAGCGTCCGGGGGCGGTCCCGAGCCGGCTGATCAGCGTGACCTCGTTGGCGGACAGTCCGAGTGTTTCGCGCAGGTAGGAGAGCTCTTCGGCGGACTGCTGGAAGAACAGCTTCATCGTCGCGGAGCGCAGCAGCGGCCGGCCTTGGTCGTTGTTGAAGTCGTCGAGGTGCTGGGTGATCGCCATCAGGAACAGCCCGAGGTGGCGGCTGCGGCGCACGACGTCGTGGAAGTTGTCGGCGGTCGAGCGGCGCTGGAAGAACTGCCATGCCTCGTCCGTGATCAGCACGTCGCCGGGGAGCGCCGCGGCGGGCAGGTGGCCGCGCAGGCGTTGCTCGCGGCGGCGTTCGATTTTTGCGAGCGTGTGCTGCAGGGCGATGAACATCGCGGCGACGATCTGCTTGCCGGCGGGGCGCGTGTCGAACACCACCAGCGGCGAGTCGGCGGGAACGGTTGTGGGACGGTCGACGAGGTACGCGTCGCGGCCTTCGCCGACGTACTGGTCAAGGCGCCGCGCGAGGTTGTCGTACACGGCGGCGGCCTGGGTTTGGCTGCCGGCCCGCTCCGTTTCGCTGTCGCGCATGTTGTAGAGGACTTGTTGCAGGTCGCGCTCGAGCGGGGAGCGCTGCTCGCGCGCGGCCAGCGCGTAGGTTTCGCGGATCGCGGTCTCCATCTGGGACCGCTCGAACGTGTCGAATGCGTAGCTGTCGGTGCCGGCGTGACGCGCGCCGATCAGCACTTCGTGGAGGTCGAGCAGCGCGCCGACCTGGCTGGGGTCGCTGCGGCCGGGGGTGTCGGTGTCCCACGGGTTGATCGTCGCGTGCCCGCGGCCGGGGCCGAGGGACAGGTGCGCGGCGCCGGGCACGAGCTGCGTGAGCAGCTGCCAGTGATCGGAGCGATCGAGCACGGTGATCTGCGGGCCGAACGGGAGCAGCCGCGCAGCAGTCGAGATCCCGAACATCGTCTTGCCCGAGCCCTGCAGGCCGTTGACGAGCATCAGCCGGTTGATGAACAGGCGATCCCAGGCGTTGAACCCTTCGAGCGTCTGCAAGCCGCGGGCGCTGAAGAACGGCAGCGCGCCGTCGTCCAGTGGGCTGCCGCAGCTTGACCCGAACACGGGCAGGCTCGCGGCCGCGTGCCGTGTCACGTATCGACGGGCAAGGTTCGCCTGCCGGCGGCCGGCGTCGAGGCCGATCGGGAGCGTCGAGACGAGCAGCTGCTGTTGCATGAACGCGCCGAGCTTGGCAGTCGCCTCCGATGCCTCCTGGATCGCCTGCGCGGCACGGTGCGCGGCTTCGGCGAGCGACACCGGGTCGGCGTGCGGACCCGGCTCGCGGATCGCCTGGTACAGCGACACCTCGTAGATCCCGGTGCGCTTGCGGCTGCGCATGTCGTCGAGCAGCGCGGCCGCCTCTTGCTCCTGCGCGAGCCGGTCCGGGTTGGGTGTCTGGGAGCGCTGGCGCGCGCCTTCGTTGAGCCCGAACAGCCGGCGGTAGCGGCGGCTGGCGCTCTTGCGCTCAGCGATCCGGTTGGTGGCGTGCACGTGCATGCTCAGCACGTAGGGGCGGTCGAGCCTCATCGCCTCGAGCGTCCACCCGAGCGGTGTGGTCTCGGCGACCGACGAGACGTAGATCGTCTGCTCGAGGTCTTCCTCGATCGCGACCTGCCGGCCATCGGTGAAGCTGATCGGCGAGTCGGCGAGCTGCGCGCGGAGCTGCTGCGCGGCCGCGGCGGCTTCACCGGCGTCGACGACGGCGTCGAGCTCGCCGGTGATCTGCAGTCGCGGGATCAGCGCGCGCGTGGTCGTCGACGGGTTCAGCCGCCGGTAGATCAGCTCGGCAACCTCCCCGCCGCTCAGCGGGATCGCGGTGAACCCGAGCGCTTCGAGCTCGTGGCAGACGCTGTCGGCGTGCACCTCGGCCTGCCGGCACGCCTGGGCGTGCTCCTTCAAAGCGCGGGAGACCCCGGCGCGAGCTTTGATCCGCCGGGCGCCGGGGAGCTGGCTCTTCCAGTCGACCCGGGCGCTGACGTTCTCGGGTGAGAACGGCACGATCAGGTAGATCCGCAGCCGGACAGCGGCATTGTCGATCGTCCGGCGGCGCAGCGTCTGCTCGTAGGCGCCCGCGAGCTCGCGGTACGCGGAGGCGCGATCGGCGGGCTGACTGTCGAGGCAGTCGGTGAGCCGCTGCTGTAGCTGCGTGAGGAGCTCGGGCAGCTGGATCGGCGCGGCGACCGCGTAGATCTGCAGCGTTTCGCCGGCGCGCAGCGCCCCGAGCGCTCGCCCGAGCCCGTCGATCATCACCTCCTGCTGGTCCTCGGCGAGCACCTCGGGGTTCTGCGGGATCAGCTCGTAATAGCGCACCAGCGTGCCGTCCGAGCGCACCAGCGTGCCGGTGCGATCCAGCGCGACGACGTCGAGCAGATCGCCCGCCGCCGGCGCCGCGCTCTGCGCTGCCGGGGTCGTGCTCACAGCAGCTCCTCGAGCTGCGCGAGCGCTGGAGCTCCGCCACCTGGGCGCGGACTAGGCTGGGGCTCTTGCTGTTCCCTGATGTGGTAGCCGGGGACGGGGTTGGCACCCGGGATGTACAGCTTCGGGGAGCGCCACCAGCGCCACAGCGCGTACGTGACCGTCCACGGCGCAAGCTCGCCGTTGGACGCCACGAGCGACAAGACGACGGGCAGCCCGCCGATGATGATCGCGATCGCCAAACTGAACTGCGGCGGGAGCGGCGAGACATACAGGCCGAACACGATCCCGACCACGGCGCCGAGCAGCACGTACACCAGCTGGCGGAAATGCAAGCCCCACAGAATCTCCTCGCGATCCTCGAGATGACGATACGGCTCATTCGAGATCCCGGGTGCAGTAGCGCTCATCGTGCCCCCACCAAGCCGCGGGCGTGATAGATCGCGCTCATCCCCTTGCCAGCCGACGGAATCAACCCCGCGCCAGTGGAGATCCGCAACAACCCG
>JADGPN010000538.1 GCA_017882465.1 Solirubrobacteraceae bacterium | reverse complement strand
CGCCGTGATATCGAGGAAGACCAGCTCGTCAGCCCCCTCGCGGTCATAAAGGCTCGCAAACTCGACGGGATCGCGTTTCTTATCGCCTTTCTCTACACCGGCGGCTCCAGCAGGGCCCGGGCGCAAGGGCCCGGGACCAGACGCGCATGTCGCAGAGCGTCGAGGCCTTGCCGCCGTGCGCCCAAAGGCACGATCCCGGCAGGGCGGTGGCGTCATCCGAGGCAGTGGGCGCTTGGGTCGGGGCGACCTCGCCGGTCCCATAACCGTGGGTAAAGGGCCGCCTGAGGCCGTTGCCAGATCCGCTATCTCGACGGTTCGTGACGGCCGACCTCGCCGCTTCTGCATCCCATGCGAGGGAGCAGCGAGGATCTCCGCTGGCGCCTGGATCCGGCGGCGCAGCCCCCTGCAGCGTCCGTCCGCTGGTCACGCTGCGGACGATCGCATTCGCCCGGCCTCGGTGCGCGCCGCTCGATCGGATTGGCGATATTGCAGTCGGTCCGATGCGGCGCGGCGCACCCTTCGGCGCACCTTCGGGTTCCTTCCCAAGAGCGAGCGTCGCCGATCGAGCCGGCTGGTCGCCTGCTTGGGACGGCAGCACGCGCCGCCGTCTGGTGCTGGCCACCTCGGGCTGCCGGATTTCATCGAGGGCGGACATCCGGCCGGAACCGCGTTGGTCCTCTCCCCAGCGTTTAGGGTTCACCGCCGTGGATCACGTTTCGCTGACCGACTCAGGTGGCATTGCCGTGCTGGCCGTTGACCGGCCGCCGGCGAATGCAATCGACGTCGCGCTGCTGAGTTCGATCGTCACCGCCCTGGAGCGACTTGCTGCGGACCCACCGAGAGCCTTGGTCCTGACTGGGCGCGAAGGGTTCTTCTCCGCCGGCGCTGACCTGAAGGCGGTCCCGACCTACGGACCGGCGGAGCAGCGCCAGATGGTCGAGGGGATCAACGCGATGGCGCTGGGCCTGTACGGCCTCACGTGCCCGGTGATCGGCGCGATCACGGGGCATGCGATCGCCGGCGGGCTGGTGCTCGCGCTATGTACCGATCTGCGCGTGCGTCGCGTACCGGTCGGTATGGACTTACCGAGATCAAGGTCGGCGTCCCCTACCAGCAGGCAGCGATCGGGATCGTGCGCGCCGAGCCCGCACCGCACGCTGCGCGAGCGCTCGCGCTCGGCAATCAGCTCGTCCACGCTGGAGAGTGCCTGCGCCTCGGCGTGTTCGATGAGGTGGTCGAACCGGAGCGCGTTCTGCCGCGAGCAACCGAGATCGCCCGCACGCTGGCCGCGTTCTCAGCGGATGCCTATGAGCGCACCAAGCGCGACCTTCGGGGTCATACGCTCGAGCGGCTGCGCACGACCGCGGCGGACGATCCGTTGCTGGCCCGCTGGGTCGGCTGAGGGCGGCTCAAAGATCAGCCAAACCGTTGCGTTGGCCGAGAGTTAGCTGCTCGGTTTCGGTGCAAGCCCACGGGAGCCCGCCGAACGCGGAGTGCTCCTCTCACGACGACACGGGAGTCCCGCGAGTCCCCATGGACGGCGCTCCGCCCGGCGCTAATCGCCGATGCTCGCGCGGCAACGGGGGATGTCGCGGACGATCGCATTCGTCCTCAAGCGGGCCGCGTGCGCGCGAGTGGTTTGGCGACGAGTGGAACACGCGGCTATGGAGTGCTCCCTCGTCGCCATTGAGCGGTTGCGCGCCCGGCGCGGGGCCGGAGTGCGACAGTGATCGTGCGCGCTGGGCGGAACGGATGCTGGACATTCGGTCGTGACACGCATTGACAGGCAGCCGTGTGGCTGCGTATTATGGGCAGCCAGATGGTTGCCCATTCAGAACTCGACGAGGTTTTCAGGGCGCTGGCCGATCCGAGTCGGCGGCTACTGCTCGACAGCCTGAACGAGCGCAACGGTCAGACGCTGCGCGAGCTGGGCTCGAGGCTGGATATGGCTCGCCAGTCGGTGAGTAAGCACCTTGCCGTGCTGGAGGCGGCCAACCTTGTCACCACCGTTCGCCGCGGCCGTGAGAAGCATCACTACCTGAATGCGGCGCCCATCAACGAGATCGCCGAACGCTGGATCACGCGGTACGAGCAGGACCGCGTCCACGCGCTCGCCGATCTGAAAAGAGCACTGGAGGACACCCCCGTGGAGAAGCCCTCGTTCGTCTACAGCACCTACATCCGGACCACACCCGAGCGGCTCTGGCAGGCCCTGACCGAGCCCGCCTTCACCAAGCGCTACTGGTCGATCACCTTCGACACCGACTGGCAGGCCGGCTCAGCCATGAGCTGGCACCAGCGCGACCTGAAGATCACTGACCCGGAGCAGGTTGTGCTCGAGTCCGAGCCCTACCGCCGGCTCTCATACACCTGGCACACCTTCTCTGCGGAGTGGGCAGAGTCGGTCGGCTTCACCGACGCGGCACACGAGCGCCTGACCTCCGAGCGGCGCTCGAAGGTCAGCTTCGAGATCGAGGCGCTCGACCCCGAGCAGGTGAGGCTCACCGTCCTCCACGATGACCTCGAGCCCGGCGGCGTGACCGCCGCGATGATCAGCCAGGGCTGGCCGCGGGTCCTCGCCAACCTCAAGACGCTGCTCGAGACCGGGGAGACTCTGCCCGAGAATCCGGAGCCGCCGACGCCGGTTAGGCTGGGGCTGACGACGGCATGACAGGGATGAGCATGAATCCCGGGATGGGCATGGGCGCCGCTGTTCGCAAGCTCCTACCTCGGCACCTGGACACTCGTCGCCCTCGCGATGTGCCTGCTCTACCGGCCGCCTGGCGCCGCGACCGCCGGCGCGCTGATGGTCGGCGCTGGCCCGTACGAGCTCACGCCGCTGAAGCGCGAGTGCCGCCGCCGATGCCGCGAGCGTGTCCGCTCGGGCCTGCGGTTCGGTGTCTACTGCTTCGGCTCGAGCATCGGGCTGATGATCGTCCTCATCGCGCTGGACGCCATGAGCATCCCGCTGATGTTCGCGATTGCCGCGCTCGTTCTCGCCCAGAAGCTGCTGCCGCCGCATCCCGCCGTCGACGTGCCCTGGCCCTGCTGATCGTCGCCCTCGGCATCGCCGTCGCCGCGATCTGACCCACCACAAGGAGACACCCATGACCACCCACACCACCGGAACCCGCGAGCAGTGGCTCGCTGCCCGCCTCGAGCTGCTCGAGGCCGAAAAGGAGCTGACCCACCGCAGCGACGACGTCGCCAGGCAGCGCCAGCAGCTGCCCTGGGTCCCGGTCGAGAAGGGCTACCTCTGTCATCGCATCGACCTCCATCTGGTGCGATGGGCGAGGTGGAAGTACAAGCGACTGCAACGCAGTGGTCGCAGAGCGCGGACGTGGTTGCGCGGG
>JADGPN010000537.1 GCA_017882465.1 Solirubrobacteraceae bacterium | reverse complement strand
CGAGCAACGTGCCTGGGGTGACCAGCCGGTGGCCACGTAGCTCTCGCGGCAGTAACTCGGTCAGAGCGGCGAACATCGCCCGGTCCGCCCAGTCCACCTTGGGTCGTGCGATCTGGCGGCGCAACACAGCGACCTCGTGACGCAGCACCAGAATCTCCGCCTCCTTTGCTTGCTCGGAGCGAGCGAGCAGCGCCAGCCAGCCCACAAGCCGCAGCAGGATCAGATAGAGACGACGGGGTAGCCACAGTCCGCCATCCTGCTCAAGCGTCGGGACGTGGAACCCCTGCTAACGCGCCGACGCGTCGTTTTGGCACGGCACAGGGGCCAATGGCGCACAGAGAAATACCTCCGCCGCCTTGACTGCACGACGCCGGGACGCAGTCCAGCCGGCAATCCAGACCGGAATTCCGCGAACAGATCCAAGATCACCACGGCAGCGTCCACCCAGGGACTCTCCAGGATCACGTAGCCAACAAAGGCTCCCACCAAGGGAACGAGAAGAAACGCAATTGACCCAGCACGCCACATCAGCACGCAATAGCTCGGAGTCGCCGCATCGCGACCGGGCCGCGGATCCCACAGCGCCAAGAAGCGCGGCGGAATGCCGCCACAAGCCCGCTCCCGCCCAGGTGAGCCATGGTCGCCGCGCCGAACATAGATACAGCAGCCGGGCGAACGGAAACGTCCGACCATGCCGCGGATCGCGCGAGCTTATCCGCCCTCACATGCCGCGGACAGCGTGCGTTTCGCCGCTCTGGATCCGATATCGAGCAGGTTGACCGGGTAACCATGGAGCGCAGATCGATTGCTAAGTCGCAGCTCAAGCGACAGGACATACCCGAAAACCCCCGGAGAGGTTGTCCCAGGTGTGTCCCGCGCCCGGCCGACTCCGGCACCGCGCGGAAGCCGGGTGTGTGTGGCAGGCGCTCTTAACTGGCGCGCAACGCCTTGACGAGCTGCTTCTTGTTCATGGTTGACCGGCCTTTGATGCCAGCCTTCTTGGCCCTGCGCTGTAGCTCGGGGACCTTCAAGTTATCGTAGGAGCTTGCCGCGCCGCCGCGCGCGCTGGCCTTCTTGCTCGGCGTCTTGATGCTGGCTCTTGCGACCCGCGCCGATTCCTTGGCCGACACGCCCAGGTTACGGAGCCGCTTGTAGAGTGCCTTGTTCTTCACGCCGGTCACGGCCTTCTTCGCCACCATGTGACCTTCACCTCTCTATACGGCGCTTCGCTGCGCCGTGCTCGGACTAGTTCTCGCGGCCTGATGCCGCGTCGCGAAGTCTATCAGCGGCCGCCACCCCTGGACATGGCCACAGCGACGCTGGCAGAGAGATTTGTGGACCGCCGAGGGGCAGCCGACGTTGTCGGCTCCGGGATCGTTGTCGGGCGAACCACGCCTCAGTGAACAACGGGGGACAGCCCTGCCCGTCAGTGCGAGTCTCGCCAGCCGCCTCGGCGCTGGACAACTGACGCGTAATGGAGTTCTGCGAGTAGTGCTGAGGGGATCTTGGCGACCGCAGGCACGGGTGGACCGCGCGGGAGGTCAACCTCGCCTTGTTCCGTTTGGGGGAACGCAAAGAGCGGGAGACCACCGCCTGACCAAATGTGGGTGCAACCGCTCGACCTGCGGGTTGGGCTGGCAACAGCAGTGCCGCGATTCTGGCGTCCGCTGAGTGTCGGTGTCGACGCAGTCCGAGGCGCTGTGCGGCTGTTTATGCGGCTCGCAGATCATGTCCGACCCTTTGTTGTGGGGTCGCTGACTATCAGAGCCAGAGACGGGCGGATGACGGGACGGGTCAGGCAGTGGATGCGCTCGAGAGTCCGCGGCTCGGGCGGGCAGCGTCGAAGGAACCGGCCGAGTGCGTCCCCGAGCTCGTGATCGGCCACGAACCGGTCGGAATCGTTCTGAGAGCGCATGCCCCAATTGCGTTGCCACCGCGGGGCCAGATACGTCAGAGCGATGAACGCTGCCACCACCAGTCCTTCAGCGATCCCGCCGGCGGCCACGGATTGCGCAACCGCGACCGCGGCCACCACGAACCGAATTCGCCAGGCGAATTGGGTCAGCGGCAACAAGCCGACCGTCTTGGCGATCGCTAAGCAGACTGCACGCACCAGCTGCCACGGAATCGTCCAGAACTCGACCGCGACGTCGAACCTGGTCTGGCCCAGGCGAATCCGTCCGACCGCAGCAGCGATCACACCAGCCGCCTGGTCGGCCGGCAGCTGACCCAACTGGGCGGCCTGCAGGAGCCCGGAAGAGACCACGACGCTGTGCCGACCAGCTGCACCCGCGCAGATCCCCACCTCACCATCGCGGGCGTAGAGCCCGACCACGGGCGGGCCGATGCCCTTCTGGCACAGCAGCGCGATCGCCGGCGCCAGCGCAGCTGCCTCTGCCTCGCTCAAGACCCGAGCACGGCCCAGCAGCCGGACCGCCGGCTGCTCCAGGCCGCCCGCGCACAGCACGGCCGCCAGGCCCAGGCCGCCGGCGAAGAGTGTCAAGCCCGGCAATGGCGGGAGCAGGGCGCCGACCATGCAGGTCAACACCGTGCTCACGACCAGGCCCGGTGACCGGGCCAGCGCTTGCGACATCCCCGGTGAACGTGCCATCGCCTTCCACCTCCTTCGGTGAAGCCACTAGTGCGATTGCCTCGATTCTGGCGACTGGTGGCCGCCAGCGGCCGGACCTGCCCTTAGCCTCGGGCTTTCATGGTGGTGCGTGACTGGCTGGCGTGGGGGACGTGGAAAGTGCTCCTGACTTGGGAGAATGTGGATTGCTAAGGACCACAGATCCCAAATCGAGGAGCACCTTCAGGGTGAAGATTACCGGCTTGTATCCCCGTGTCCGCGTCGACACGTCCGCGACGGCTGCGGTCGGGCAGGCCGGTGGCGTGCTGCTGATCCGGACCGTCGCGGTGACGGGTCTGGACCGTTTCCTGTCGTCCGCGCTGGCCGGGTGGCGCAAGCCGTTGGCGGTTCATGATCCGGGCAAGATCATCACGGATCTGGCGCTCAGCCTCGCGCTGGGCGGTGACTGTCTGGCCGACCTCGCTGTCCTGCGCGCCGAGCCGGGCGTCTACGGTCGGGTGGCGTCCGACCCGACCGTGTCGAGGGCGATCGCGGCCCTGGCCGGCGACGCGCCCGCTGCGCTGAAGGCGATCGACACCGCCCGGGCCGCAGCCCGCGAACAGGCGTGGCGCCTCGCCGGGGAGCATGCTCCTGACCATGGCAGCGACGCGAAGCAGCCGTTGGTCATTGATCTGGACGCGACCCTGGTCACCTCGCACTCGGAGAAGGAACACGCCGCGCCGACGTTCAAACGCGGCTTCGGGTTCCACCCGTTGTGCGCGTTCGGCGA
>JADGPN010000536.1 GCA_017882465.1 Solirubrobacteraceae bacterium | reverse complement strand
CCGCGCGGCCGGCCGCGGTGAAGCCCAGCGGCCCCGCCAGGTACACGTTCGGTGCGTCGCTCGGCGCCACCCGCGCATTGTGACACCGCCGTCACGAGGGCGTCCGGAGCGTTCCTCGCTGGTTCGGATGCGGAGGGGCCGGCGCTCGCTCGGGCAGGTTCCGAAGGCGTTCGCGTAAGAAGTCGCTCAAAACGCCCCAGTCCCGACGTGGATTGGCGGGCTTTGTGGGATCTGTTTCGAACCCTTCCGCCGCTTTGCGAGCCCTGTTGCAGACGTTGTTCGACTGAACCGTTCGTCACGCTACGACGCTGCGGGCCAGCGGCACCACCATCCCTTGACCCATACCCGGCGATCGGGGGCAATGCAGTGACTCGACGCCAAGCTCTCACGCGATCGTCGGCTTGCGTACCTCGAAGAGGGTCCTCGACATCGTGGATTGGAACGCGCCATCCCGCTCGATCTGGTCGTGCAAGGCCTTGAGACGGTCGCGGTAGCGGTCGACCGTGAAGTCCGGGACGGTCCAGATGACCTTTCGGAGGAAGAAGACCATCGCGCCCACGTCGAAGAACTCCAGCTGCAGCCGAACGTTTCGGCATTGAACGATCTCCAAGCCTGTGGCTTTGGCCTGGTCGGCCTCGACGTCGTGATGCCGGCCGTTGCCGAGCTCGAGTGGTCCCAGGAAGTACTCGCTGATCTCGACGTTGGTGCCGCTGCCGACGTGCTGTGCGAAGTATGTGCCACCGGGCGTGAGGACGCGGGCGATCTCCGTCCAGTGGACCGTGGCGGGGTGGCGGCTGGTCACAAGGTCGAAGGCGCCGTCGGCGAAGGGCAGCGGCGGCTCCTCGGGATCGGCGACCACGACCGCCCCGAGCGGATGGAGCAGCGCTGTCGCGTTCGCAACGTTCGGTGGCCAGCCTTCTGTGGCCACCAGAGTCGACGGGAAGTTCTCGGCGCCTGCGCCGGCGAGGACCTCGCCGCCACCGGTCTGGATGTCGAGTGCGGCGGTCGCCGTTGCGAGCTTCTGGCTCAGCAGGCGCTGATAGCCCCACGACGGGCGTTCCTCCGTTGCGCGCCCGTCGAGCCAGGAGAAGTCCCACCCTACGACCGAGACCTCAGCTGCCTCGTCCACGAGCGCGTCGAACGTCCTGTCCACAGAAGCATCAAAGCAGGCGACGAGTGCGCTGTCTCTACTCCTTCGGTAACTCGCGGACGAAGCGGCCCGCGACCGGGATCCGGCGAACTGGGACACCCCGCCGCGTGATTCGGGGATACACGTTCTGGGATGGGTCGAACTGCTCAACGGCTGGGCGCGCCCGAGTATCGGTGTCGTCGGACGCGCGGACCCAGGTGAGAGCAGGCCCTGGAACCGAGGGCGCAGTCATCGGGTGATCGCTAGGCTGGTCACGAGGTCGTGACTGGCGTTGTGAGGTGGGATTGACCACCGGGGAGCGTCCTCTGAGTCGTGCCGAGCGCCTGGGCCGTTGTGGAGCGAGGAGCCCCTATGGCCGTCGGCAGCTTGTTGCAGACCTATCTCTCTCGGTTCGGCGTCAGCATGGAGGGGATGTCGGGCGAGACGATCGGCTTCGCCGCGGCCCTCGACGCGGTCGCTCGCGTCGATCCAGCTATCGCTCAAGCGATCTTGGGCGAGTTGGTCGATCAGCGAACTCACCTGAAGTTGATCGCCAGCGAGAACTACGCGAGTCCTGCGGTCTTGTTGGCGATGGGGAACTGGCTGAGCGACAAGTATGCCGAGGGGGCGCCTGGTCATCGTCTCTATGCGGGCTGCGACAACGTCGACGTCATCGAGTCGCGCACCGACGAACTCGCCTGCGCTCTGTTCGGCGCCGATCACGCGTACGCGCAGCCGCATAGCGGGATCGACGCGAATCTGGTCGCGTTTTGGGCGGTGCTCTCGCAGCGGGTGGAGTCACCTGCGCTGGAGCGCCTCACGGCCGGTCACGTGAATGATCTCGCAGACGATGACTGGGAGTCGTTGCGCGAGCAGCTCGTCGGTCAGACGCTGTTGGGTATGTCGTTGCAGGCGGGTGGGCACCTGACTCACGGCTTCCGTCCGAACATCTCGGGGAAGCTGTTCCGCCACCGCTCGTACGGTGTCGATCCGTCGACGTTTCTCTTGGACTACGACGAGGTCCGGCGGCGGGCCCACGAGGAACGGCCGCTGATTCTGATCGCCGGTTACAGCTCGTACCCGCGGCTCGTGAACTTCCGGGTGTTGCGGGAGATCGCGGATGAGGTCGGTGCCACGTTCATGGTCGACATGGCGCACTTCGCGGGGCTGGTCGCCGGCAAGGTGCATACCGGCGACTACGACCCCGTCCCGCACGCGCACATCGTCACGACCACAACCCACAAGACCTTGCGCGGTCCCCGCGGTGGACTTGTCCTTTGCCGCAAGGAACTCGCGGAGTTCGTCGATCGCGGGTGTCCGCTGGTACTGGGCGGTCCCCTTCCCCACGTCATGGCAGCCAAGGCCGTCGCGTTGACCGAAGCGTCGCAGCCGTCCTTCCGGGACTATGCGGCAGCGGTTGTCGACAACGCGCGGGTCCTCGCCGACGCGCTGATGGCCGCGGGTATTCCGGTCGTGACCGGCGGAACGGACAACCATCTCGTGCTCGTCGATGTCCGTCACTTCGGTCTCAACGGACGACAAGCCGAGTCCGCGTGCCGCGCGGCCGGGATCACGTTGAACCGCAACGTCGTCCCCGACGACACCAACGGTCCGTGGTACACGAGCGGACTGCGGCTCGGCACTCCCGCGGTCACGACGCTCGGCATGCGAGGCGACGAGATGCGCGAAATCGCTGAGGTACTCGCCGCTGTCCTTCAAGGCGCGTCCGCCGGTGTCATCACATCCGGGCCGAATCAAGGCAAGCCATCGCTCGTACAGTTCCGTCTCGACGACAAGATCCTGCGCGGCGCGCGCTCGAGAGTGGACAACCTCCTCCTTCGACACCCGCTCTACCCCGACATCGAGCTCTAACGCATCCGGCGCCCAGGACGGCCACAACGCGCGCCCATAACCGCGCCAATCTGCGCGAGCGGAGCATCCTCGATGTGCGGCTTGAGGAGTCAGAACTGTCAGCCTCCGGCGACGAACGCCACGACGACGTAGGCGGCGTGCCGGTCAAAGTTCTCCCTGCGGCGGTCGTAGATCGTGGTGGTTCTCGGATCGGCGTGTCGGGCGGCGATCTGCACATCGCGCAGCGGCACGCCAGCGTCGAGGGCAGCCATGATGAACCCGGCGCGGAGCATGTGCGGATGGACGACTCCGAGCCCGGCCCGTTTGCCGATCGAGCGGACCCAACGGGCTTGTTGCCTTTGCCGAGGATCCGCAGTGTG
>JADGPN010000535.1 GCA_017882465.1 Solirubrobacteraceae bacterium | reverse complement strand
TTGTGGCCGGGCATCGCCGCGGGTGAGCGCCGCCGGCCGGCAGCGTCGAGCAACAACTCAGAGGACATCGCTCCCTCCCTTCGAGAGCAGATCGTTGACCCGCCCGCTCTACCGCTCCGCGGCAGCGCACGCCACCTCGACGCGGGCCGCTGGCATCGGGAGGCCGTCGCTACCGGATCGTTTGATAGCGGCAGCCGGACCGGTCGGGCCGCACGTGGCCGCTTCTGCTCAAAACGAGCGGTGATCGCCGGCGGGCTCGCCACTGCTGCTCTTGCTGATCGGCTGCCCGTTCGTAGGCCGGGCCCCAGCAAGCGCTCCGTGGCACGGACTGCCGCTTGGTCGAGGAAGGAAGCGTCTCGGGGCTCGGCGCCACGAGACTGCCACTGGTCCTCGCGAGCGTCAGCGAGGTCGATGTCGGAGGGGCCTTGCGATCTTCGATGGCGAGCGCGAGCGCGCCGAGCCGCGGCCGCGGCTTCTTAGGCTCGTCCACGGCTGCAGCGAGCTGCCCACTCAGGCGGTGCGTCGTCTGGACCCACGGGGCGAGGTTTGGGCTGTCCTCGACCCTGCCGGGCCGGGCGTGGCCCAGGATTCACGCTGATGGTGTCGTTGACGGGTCAGCATCTGTTCAATGGATCGCGATTCGGTACTGTCGCTGGATAGCTTGAGGAGCGATCGGACCGGCGCGCAGCGCGGCAGTCCGGCTGAGGGAGTCATGACGGATAGCATCAAGAACGGCGCGGATAGGAGCACGGTCGGCGCGGGGCTGTCTGAGCTGGCTCACTCGGCGGCGAGCGCGCTGGGGCCGGAGGGGGCCGTATCGATCGACCTTGACCCGGCGCTGTTCGGACGGGCGCTGGCCAAGGCGGCGGCGGCCGCGGCGCGTAAGCCCACAGCAGTGGCGGCGGCTGGCGTCAGGTGCGCCGCCGACCTGACCCGTGTGACGTTGGCAGCCACGTCGCACGCAGTCGGGCGGAGCGCTTCGGGTCCGATGCCCCCGGACGGCTCGGATCGTCGATTTGCCGACCCCGCGTGGGAGGACAATCCCGCCTTCTTCTGGCTCTGCCAGTCCTATCTGGTGATCCGGCGGCTCGCCGAGGATCTCGTCGCCGCGGGCGAGCTTGACGAGCCTAGACGGGAGAAAGCGGCATTCGCGGTGAGCCTGCTCGCCGATGCGCTCGCGCCGACGAACTTGCTCCTGACCAACCCGGCAGCACTCAAGCGAGCGTTCGACACCGGGGGTGGGAGCGTGTTCGTCGGCGCCCGCAACTTCCTCGACGATCTGCGCCACAACAAGGGCCGCCCGCGGCAAGTCGACAAGAGCCCATTTCGGCTCGGCGAGAACATGGCGGCCACTCCGAGCAAGGTCGTGTTCCGCAACGACCTGATCGAGCTGCTGCAGTACCTGCCTCAGACCGACGAGGTTCACGCCGTCCCGCTGCTGGCCAGCCCGCCGTGGATCAACAAGTACTACATCATGGACCTCGCACCCGACCGTAGCCTGATCGAGTGGGGGGTGCGGCACGGTCGCACGGTGTTTGCGATCAGCTACCGCAACCCGGATGCGTCAATGTCCGGGATCACGATGGACGACTACGCCACGGACGGCATGCGCGCCGCGCTCGACGCCGTCGCTGAGATCACGGGCTCGGAAACCGTCGACATCATCGCCGTCTGCCTCGGCGGCGCCCTTGCGACGATGGTGGCGGCGCAGCTCGCTGCCAGCGGCGAACGCCGGATCGGCACGCTGACGCTGATCAACACCCTGCTCGACTACACCGAACCGGGCCAACTCGGCCGCTTCGTCGACGAGGGCACGATCGTCAAGCTCGAGCGCCGCATGGCACGCAAGGGCTACCTCGACGGCGCCGACATGGGCGGCGCGTTCAACGCCCTGCGCGCCAACGACCTCATCTTCAGCTACGTGGTCTCCAACTGGCTGATGGGTAAGCAGCCGCCGGCGTTCGACCTCCTGGCCTGGAACGACGACACGACGCGGCTGCCAGCCGCGATGCACTCCTGGTACCTGCGCTCGTGCTACATGGAGAACCAGCTCGCGAACGGAACCATGGAGCTCGGTGGCGAGCCGCTTGACCTCGGCGCGGTAACGCAGGACACATACATCGTCGCGGCGGAGCGCGATCACATAGTGCCGTGGCGCTCGTCGTACAAGACCACCCGGCTGTTGGGCGGCGACGTGCGCTACGTCCTCGTCAGCGGAGGGCACATCGCCGGTATCGTCAGCCCCCCCGAACCCAAAGCTTGGGTCGTGAGCTCCGACGAGTACCCGCCAACCGCGGAGGAGTGGCGCGAAGCGGCGACCCGCAAGAGCGAATCCTGGTGGGAGGACTGGGCGCGCTGGATGACCGACCGCGCGGGTCCGCTCGGAAAACCCCCGCACGTTGGCGACCGACGCCACCCGATCCTCGCGGACGGGCCCGGCGAGTATGTACTCGGCTAGGAAACACCACCGGGCGCCGCGTCACGCGAATGGACACGCCCCGGACCCACCAAAGCCGTGAGCGTCACGGTCGACCGCTCTGACTCCGGACCAGCGCCGGGTAATCACAGAAGCCCGACGGCGATCATGCACTTCGCAATCGGCGGGGGAGCGCACTCGTCCTTATTGAATTCCTCATACAGGCAACCCGACCGATATGGCATCTTTTCTCGAGCGGCACCGGTCCCTGAGTCTCCCGGTCGCCCTGCAGGTTCCCCATGTCCGGTTCGCCGCGCCCAACTACCGACTCCCGGGTCGCCGGGGAGGTCGGTCCCGACAGCCGCTCCACTCAGTACTCGCAATACCAGCGGCCCTATGGGCGTACTCTATGCCGATCGGAAACCTGGAGTCAAAGACACCGTCAAGTTGTTCATCGGGCTCTCGGCGGCCCCTCATATCGGAGCGTCGGGTTAGTGGGGTGGCGAAGAAGATGCTGAGGGCGATGAGGATGAGGAAGGCGGGCGGGGTGAGTAGGGCCCGTCGGAAATTAGAGCCCAGGGCCCCGCGCTGAAACCGGCGGACTAGTTGAGGACTGGTCGCCACTTCGCCGTACCACGCATCGTCCGCGCTCCGCTGCTGACTCTGATGCTCTTGGCTTTGACGGCCGTTGGCTGCGGGTCCGCGTCTCATACGGCGACCTCCACGACGACCGTTACGGCTGCTTCGAGACCGCACGCTCGCGGGAGGCCTCACGTCGTGATGAGGACCCTATGGTTCTACCCGACGACCGTTCACGCCAACGTCGGGCAACGGGTGGTATGGACGAACCACGATAACTCGCCGCACAACGTCACCTATGTGAGCGGGCCGCGGTTCAAGTCGTCGCGCGTATTGCGCTCGGGCGCGGGGTTCTCGCTCACGCTCAC
>JADGPN010000534.1 GCA_017882465.1 Solirubrobacteraceae bacterium | reverse complement strand
GCTGATCGCCGCGTCGCCAGCCCCCTCGTATCGTCGTCTTCGTGCCTATGGCGTCAGGGGTTGTCCCGGATCCGGGCCCGTAGTATTAGTACGGCCGACCTCGCTATCAACGCGCGATGTCGATTCCCGCTCGGTGTTAGGTTCTCGCTGATCGTCCCGTGCTTGAGCTCGGTTCTCGACTAGCCCCAATACCGTTTACTCAAGGCAAAGCCGGCTTCCGCTGCTCGTGAAAAGGAGCGGCCGAGCAAGGCGTGACGATTGTGAGGTAGCACAGCGGCTGACGCGGGCGCGATCACAAGGCGGCTAGTCGCTTTCTCGGGTGGGACATCTGCCGGCGGGGTGCGGGATGATTGACGACTTCGGATATGCCTACGTGGTCTCGCGTCATCCACTTGCGGCTTACGCGGGCGACAGCGAGCCTCGTCCTCGGTGTCGCCCTGCTGGCCACCATCGGGTATGTGCCAGCCGGCGCCCCGGGATCGCTGGTCGCTGTGCGCGTGTCGAGCGCTGCCACCCCGGTGCCGGCCGCAGGCCAGCCGCTGGCGCTAGTGGACGTTGCCGTGGCCACCCTGTGGATGCAACCGGCCCGAACTCGGCCGCTCGATAACCCCTCGCTCGCTAACCCGGTCCGGCTGAGCGCCTGGCTGAACGCTATGGACACCGCGCAGCGGCGCTGGCTGGTGGGCCGGCTGGTCACCCAAGCCCTCTACGGGCAGCAAGTCGTTGTGCGGGCTCGGCGAGGCGCGTGGGTCGAGGTCTCCCTCACCGACCAGCCAACCCCGAACCACTTGAGCTACCCCGGCTGGCTGCCCGCGCGCCAACTCGTCACGGCCCCGACCTCTCCTCCGACGACGCCCACTCCCACCCCGGGTCGATCCACATCGACTCCAGCCGGGTCCAGCTCGACCCCGACGTCGGTGGCCCTCGTCACCCAGCGCATGACCTGGTTGCTTCAGCCCACGGCGACCGGGAGAGCCGGCCGTCGCCTCCTGCGTCTGAGCTTCAACACCAGGCTGCCGGAGCTAGGTCAGACCGCGGCCTGGACCGTCGTGCAGACACCTACCGGGGCCCCCGCGCTGATCGCTTCTTCGGCCGTCTCCGTTCGGGCGGTAAGCACGCCACCGCCGTCTCCCACCGGCCAGGAGCTCGTGACCGCCGCCGAGCAGTTCCTCGGCGTGCGCTACCTGTGGGCGGGCACGTCGGCCTTCGGCTTCGATTGCTCCGGCCTGACCTACACCGTCTACGACGCCTTTGGCGTCCTCCTGCCCCGTACCGCCGCGCTGCAAGCCCGGACCGGCCGGCCGGTGGCTCGGGATGCGCTCCAGCCCGGTGACCTGGTCTTCTTCGCTACCGACCCGCCATCGCGGGCCATCACGCACGTCGCCATCTACGTCGGCGACGGACGCATCATCGAGTCTCCGAACTCAGCCAGCGCTGTGCGCATCATCCCCCTGGCCGCCAGGGGTGATGAGTACGTCACCGCACGCCGCTACCTTCCCGCAGAGCCCGACCGCCTCGGTTCCAGTTGATCTTGAGCTTCCCGGCTTTGACCTGCTGCCGTATCCGGGCGAGGCCAACAGCCTCCCGCTCCGCGTTGCGCTGGGAAGGACGGACGAACACGTTGATGTCGATCACGTGGCACCCACCGTGGCTAGCGATCCAGACTGTTGCTACGAGATTACTGGCGGCGCACTCGCCAGCTCGTGTTGGCGCGCTCAGCGACCGAGTCAGGGTCTTCGGGTGGAGCGCTTGCGCGGGCGGTGGAGAGGGGACTTGGAGACCGCCGCACGACGGTTTGAGGCGGCGGAGAAGGCCCGTGATGCGGCGGTCGCGACGCTCGAGCGGGCAGCGGCTCGCGGCGGCTCGCCAGGCGGAAAACGCTGATCGGAGTCTCATCGGCGGTAGGGGTGGAACGTGTCGGCGATCTGTTGGCGGAATGCGGTCATCTCCGCGCTCGCTCGCGCCGCGTCTGCTTGCCGCTGCGCCGCGAGCCATTGGTGGTGGTAGCTGGCGGGCAGTCGGCGCAGGATCGCGACTGGTTCGCCGGTGCGGTGCGCTAGCTCGGCGAGCTCGCGATCCTCGCCATCGCGCCGCGGTGAGCGCGGCGCGGGGTCGAGTTTGCCTTGGTGGCGGAGCGCCATCAGCGTGCGTCCGTCGACCTCGAGCGGCAGCTGGTGCCCGGCGAGCAGGTACGCGTCGCGGACGGTGATCCGGTAGGCGTCGCTGTCGGCCCGTGGGATCAGCTTCTCAGGATCGAGCTGCAGCATCCCGCGCTCGAACACGGGCTCGCCTTCACCGTCGGTGCGCACGCCGGCCAGCGCGCCCGGAAGGAGAGCTGAAACGCGCGGCTGGCCGGCTGCGGGGGTTGGTGGCGGCGGTGCGCTCGAGCGGTGGCCGTCTCGCGGCGGCGGGCGCTCTCGGCGGTCGCGAGCGCGCGCATCCGCCGCGAGTTGATCCAGCGCACCGACCGCATACCGCAGCGTCCGCGGACTTGACTCCTTCGCGCTGGGGTCTGTAGGTCCGTCCGCGTGGTGCCAGCCGTGGCCGGTCACCAGGTCTTGACGTGCTCGACTGGGCGGCGGTGCTCGATTCGGAGTCGCATGTCGAGCACGACGCACCCTCGTGTCATGCATCGGACGGGTAGGTTCCGACCGCAAGTCGGTGCCGTCAGTGCCCAGACGCAAGCGCTGCGCCGCCCGAGCCGGACCCGGGGGACGACGACGCATCTGAACCTGCCGCTCCGCCCAGCGCCGCGCCACCGTTGCGCGAGCCCCCGCTCGGTCCCGTCGGGGCGGATTGCACCGGCGTCTGCCGGATCGGCTGGGCGCCAGAGGACGCGCAGGACGGACACGAGGAGGTCGGCGAAGCTGGCGAGCTTGACGGCGCGGACGACGAATACGACGGCGCGGTGACCGCCGGGCCGCCCGACGCCGACGTGGGAGCGCTCGCCGGAGCGCTGGTGGCACTGACGGGCGGGCTCGCTGCGGGTGCGAGGGCCGAAGCGCTCGACGGCGCGGCGGCAGTGGTCGTGTCAACAGACCCCCGCGATACCCGGCGGTTGGGCTTGTACGGTGCGGCGGGAACCTCCAGTGAGCTGGCCGAGCCTACCTTTGCGTGGCTGCGTGCGGCGGTCCGGTTGGACGCGGCCAGCCTCCCAGAGCGCGTGCCCGAGGAGCTCACCGCGCCGATGATGAGCGTCAGGGCGAGCAGCAAGACCACGAGCGCGACGAGGCGGCGGCGCAGGATCGTTGCTCGGCTGGGCCGCGACGGCAGCTTGCTGATCGTAGCCACGGGTGAACATAACCCCACAGGACCCGGAAGGTCACGCCGCCAGCGACCACCATCCACGATGCACCCGCTTTCAG
>JADGPN010000533.1 GCA_017882465.1 Solirubrobacteraceae bacterium | reverse complement strand
GCGCTCCGACGTCGCCGGCCCTCGCGAACCTCGCGGCGTTCAGACTGGACCGCCGCCTCACCGGCGTGGCGACCGCGCTCGAGGCAACGTACACGCGCTACGCCGACGATCACCACCCTGTCGGGCTCACAGCGCGTGCTGCGCAACGCCAACCAGTTGCGCTCCACGATCACCGAAATCGCACGACAAGAAGGGTTTGCCGTTAACGACCGCAAGTCCACCCTAACGACCCGCGCCGGCAGCCAACGCGTATGCGGTGTCGTGGTCAACCAGCACACCAACATGGCTCGCGCCGACTACGACACTCTCAAGGCAACCATTCACAACGCGGTACGCCATGGGCCCGCTAGCCAGAACCGGGCGGGCGTGCCTGACTTTCGAGCACACCTAATCGGGCGTATCGCGTGGGTTGAGCAACTTCACCCTGAGCACGGCGAGAAGCTCAGGCGCCAGTTCAACCACATCGACTGGGACCGGGACGCCTGAGCGAGGGCGTCCCGTTAACTGTGTAGGCAGGTTCTTGGTTGATGGTAACAGTTACTCCGGTAGCGGTGAAGGGGTGACAGTCAGCTTGCGGTGTCGGGGACGCGGTCACCGAAGTGGATCTTGAACGCGAGCAGCGCCGTCGTCCAGTTGCGGGTTCGCGTCCATTGCGGGACAGCGTTCTGGAGCGCGAGGTAGACGAGCTTGCGGGCGGCGTCCTCGTTCGGGAAGCTGCCCTTGGTCTTGATCGCCTTGCGCAGCTGGCGGTTGAGCGCCTCGATCGCGTTCGTGGTGTAAATCACGCGCCGGACCTCGTCGGGGAACGCGAGGAACGGGATCACGTGCTCCCACGCGTTCAGCCACGCCTGGGTGATCACCGGGAACCGGGCTCCCCACTTCTCGTCGAAGGCCTCGAGCTCGGCCTGGGCCTGCTCGGCGTCCTTGGCGGTGTAGATCGGTTTCAGGTCCCGCGCGACCTGCTCACGCTCGCGGCGGGGCACGTACTTCAGGCTCGCCCTGATGAGATGAACGATGCATGTTTGGACGGTCGTCTTCGGGAAGATCGCCTCGATCGCGTCGGGGAAGCCGGTCAGCCCGTCGACGCACGCGATCAGGATGTCTTGGACGCCGCGCTGCTTGAGATCGGTGAGGACCTGCATCCAGAACTTCGCGCCCTCGGTTTCTTGGAACCACATGCCCAGCACGTCCCGGTCGCCGTCGAGCGTGACGCCGAGCGCGAGGTAGAGCGCGCGGCGCTGGACCGACCCGCCCTCGCGGATCTTCAGGACCATGCAGTCGAGGAACACGATCGGGTAGCTGTCCTCCAGCGGCCGCTTGCCCCAGTCGCGGACGTCGTCCATCACGCCGTCGGTGACGCGGCTGATCAGGTCCCGCCCGACCGTGACGCCGTAGATCTCCTCGAGGTGCGCGGAGATGTCGCGCGTCGACAGTCCCCGCGAATAGAGGGCGAGGATCTTGTCGTCGAACCCGACGAACCGTCGCTGGCGCTTGCGGACGATCTTCGGCTCAAAGCTCCCGTCCCGATCCCGAGGAGCGTCGATCGGGACCTGCCCGTGCTCGCAGAGCAACGTCTTCGGCGTCGTACCATTGCGCTGGTTGGCAGCGCCGCCTGGCGGCTCCTGATGCGGCTCATAGCCGACGTGGTCAGTCAGCTCGACCTCCATCGCCCGCTCCACGAGCCGCTTGGTCAGCTCGGCGAGCAGCCCACCGGGCCCGGCGATCTCCTCCTCGCTCGACGCACCGGCGAGCAGCTCGTCGATCACCTCTTTGCTGATCCGCCGGTCAGACGGCATCCCGAGAGCTTGCCGCAGCCGGCGGCGGCCAGCCGCGCCGTCGACCGCCTCGTCGATCAACTCGCCCGCCAGCGACCGCCGATCCCGCGGGTCCGCGGTGGGCGCGCCACGCCGCGGTTGCCCAGCGCCGATCTCCGCTCGCTCCCGCTCGCTGCGATCGCCGCCGGGCAACCCCGGCGCGATCCCAGCTCCAAGGGCCTCAAGCCCCGGGTCGCGCTCCAACACGCTCCTGCTCTTCTGAGTGGTCCTGCTTCTCGTGGTCGTAGGCATGGCGATCTCTTTCGCTCAGGCCTACACAGTTCCTCGGACAATCCCTTCCCAGTGCAAGCGTGGTGATCGTTTAATTCAAGGTGGCCGGCTGGTGTGCCGATGAGAACTCATGACCGCCTCACCGTCGCCCGGCGATGGAGTCGATGACGGACTGGCCCGACTCGGTCCGATTGTTGGTGAGCAGACGATCGCTGATCTTGATCAGACGGCGTCTGACGCAGACGAAACGAACTCGGAGAGCGATCAGACGAGTTCTGAGCAGGATCAGTCAGCGTCTGATCACGACCGCGTCCAAGCCGCAGCTGACCAACGGAACTCGAACCGAGACGCGATCGCGGCCGACCGCGAACGGGCGACACAACCTGATGGTCAGTACCGCCGCCTATGACGCCTCGCGCGCTGACCGGGTCGCGGCCCCTTGAGCGCGTCGAGACCGGACAAGCGCGCGGAGACCGCTGAGGATCGTTCCGAGAGCGCGCTCGCCGCGCGTGACGAGACAGCACACCTGCGCGATCTCGGCGCTGAAGCCCGCGATCGCGCCGCCGCCCAGCGCGACCTCATAGCGGCACGACTGGACCGCGACGACGTGCCGCTTTCGGCCATAGGCGCCGGTGAGCGGGTGAAGCTGGGCCTATTTGAGTTCCTCTTCGGCCCGTCGGCGATCGCACGCGGCAGCGGACGGTGCTGGTGAATGTCGCGGGCGAGAGGGCGGGTCGGCCGTTACGAGTCGATCACGCCAACTCGATCGTGTCGGACCTGAGCCGACGCACGCGGCTGGATCGCCAGATCACGCTGGACATGGTGCGCAACGCGCGGGCACCGGGCCTGGCCGGGGTCGCTGATCTGGCGGTCGGTAAGGATCTGTGGGGCCACCGGCACCTGGCGATGACGGCGCGTACGTGCATCCGGGCTGCGAGCAGATGCGCGCGGCGATCGATCTTGCCAACGGCGAGACGCTCGCGCTGAACGACGCCGCGAAAGCTGATCGGCCGTTGAGCTCGCGACCGCCGCAGGCCGGACTCCGATGTCGCGCGGCTGCGCCCCGCGGTCGATGTTGCCGCGCTGGTGAAAGTCGGGTGTGACCCCGGGGGCCAGGCGTTCGCGCCCGGCGCCGATCACCCGGGTCTTCGGGTTCAGGGAGTTGCACGGTGGCGAAGTGCACGACCTTCGCGGCGCACGTCTATGGTCTGTGCGGTCCGTGCTGGCGACGGTGGCGCGGCCCGCAGTGCCGAGCGCTGGCGCTTGAGGAGTTCGTCGCCCATCCCTCGCCCTGCACGTGGAGCTGGGACGCAAAGCGACAGG
>JADGPN010000532.1 GCA_017882465.1 Solirubrobacteraceae bacterium | reverse complement strand
CACGCGTGCGGATCGTCACAAACCCTCAAAACCCAGGCCCCACAAGGGCTTACGGCCCCTCAACGCCCATCCGCGTGCCCACCAACTGCGGAACTCGGGTATTGAGGTCAGTGCTTTGGCGCGTCCCGTTTTTCGGCGCTCGTATGCCTCTACGCGGTGTAGGGCCTGGTGCGCCTGCTCGGCCCGCGCGAGTGCTGTGACTGCTCGCAGTCGGAGGGCTCGGGCGCGTTCTTCGGGGGAGCTGGCGGGGCCTGAGTGATCGCACGTGCGTGTTCGCACTCGTTGGGGTGGTCAAGCGGTGCTTGTTGCTCGTCGAGCACGGTTCGGCGGACGTCCTGGGCTCGTTGGTTGTCGTCGAGCTGGATCTGGTGCGCGTCACTGCTCTGGGTCTGCCGATCACCGGAGGGGTCGTCTGGCCGGCTGGTCTGGCGAGTGTCTGCTTGGCGAACATCGCCGTGAGCTCAGAGCAATGTCGCGGGAGCGCGAGCGAGGCCCGGGCCCACGAGATCGCGATCGTCGCAACTTGCGAGAATCGCGCCGACTCGTTCGGCGCCGGCCACGTAGGCGCCGTCGTAGGCGCTCAGGGCGTGTTCGCGAACGAGCTCGCACGTACGCTCGGCTAAGGGGCGGTCGACCCTGACGAGTGTTCCGAGTTCCGCGATCGCCCAGATCCGGTCTCGAAGGCGGCGGCTGGCTTCGGGATCGTGCCAGCGCCCCTCGGCGATGTTCGTTGCCTCGTAGAGCGCCAGATCGAGCGTGCCGATAGCGCCGGTCCTCAGCAACGCGCGAGCGGCGTGGTGGTGCGCGTCGGTGCTGTCCTCGGCAGCGAGCAGCACGCTCGCGTCCAGGAAGATCAATCCGGCCGCTCCGCTTTGATCTGCCCGGCGACGTTGCCGCCGTGTCCTGTGGCGTTTGCGTCGATCTCCGCCATTCGTTCGGCGAGTAGACGCTCGCGCTCGCCAAGCGCGCGTTCGGCAAGCTCGCGCAGCGTCGCGCTACGGGTGCTGCCCTGCTCGCTAGCGCGGGCGTCGACACGAGCGAGAAGCTCGTCGGGGAGCGAGATCATGACTTTGGCCACATCGCAAGTATACCCGGTATTACCAAACGCGCGAGGGTCGCGCGACACACGGCGCCCGAAGCCCGCGACCGATCCGTTCAACTCGTGTTGGCGGACACAACGGAGCGTCAAGCGTGGCACGCATTTGGTGATCGCATCGCCGCTCAGGCGGTCGGCTCGGCGCCTTGCTCCAAGCAGGTCCTCCCCGCCAACGCAGCCAGGAAAATCCAGTGTCGCCGACTCCGGTGCGAACGAGCCACCCACCAGCACCGAGACCCGCTTTATCCGTCGGAAGGTGGTCGATCCGCCGACCGCTGTCCTGGATCGCCGACCAAGCACGGCAGATCGGACACGGACGACCCTGCCCCATCGGACTGAAGGCAGCGCCGCGATCAGCGCCGGTAGGTGGTCTGAGGCGGTGAAACGGAGAGGGAGGGATTCGAACCCTCGTACGGAGAGAACCCGTAACCGGTTTTCGAGACTAGGGCGAGACATCATCGAGGTAGCCAATTTGCAGGGAGTTCCTGTGGGCGTGGGTGGTGCGGGAAGCTGTGTGGGAGAACGGCGATCGGGTGTCCTTCCGCGCGGTATGATCCTCATGTGACCACCGTGGTGCCCACATGAGGGTCGTGAGTGTCCGGGACTTCCGCGACAAGGCGAGCGAGATGTTCCGCTCCGAGGACGTGATCCTGGTGACTCGGGACGGCGCACCGGCAGGTTTCTTCCTGCCGTGGGACACGCCGGAGCTGCCAGTCGAGGTACGCCGCGAGGTGTTCCTGCGCCTGTCCGAGCAGATCGGCGCAAAGCCCGGAGCGAGTCCAGCAGCTCGCCGGGCCGCGGGCCACTACCTGCGGTAGTTGCGTCCGGCGGCTGTCGGGAAAGATTCACGTGGTGGGCGAGCGCCGGCGAGGATCGGCGGTGGGGACATATCTGGGGACACGGGTTTGAATCGGGACCGATCGGCGCGAGGTGCTCCTCTAGGCACTGGAGATCCTGCGCGCCCGCCGCAGGGCCGATCAGCCCCCGCGCTTGCAGGCGCTCCAGCCGCCGCGCTGGAACGTCACCTGCGAGCAGAGTAGACAGCGTCCGGGTAATACGGACCCATTGTGGCCGGGACTGACTGGTGCGGAGTGGCGATCCGCTGCAACGCGTACCTGAACGACGGCGAGGGAGCATGTTGCAGTACACGACCTGGATCGCGTTCGCCGGCCCCCAGGGCAGCCATGTGATCCCGTTCGCCGCGGTCGCGTTGCGAGGGCGATGGACGGGGTCGGAGACCACGTAGGTGATGAAGCCGTCACGGATCGACGCGTGGTAGTCGGCCGCGCAACCGATCACCGCCTGGCCCGCGGCGTCGTAGGTGCAGAACGACCAGTAGCGAAGCTGGTGGGATCCGTAGACCGGCTGGCCGGCGGAGGTGGCGGGGAACGAGGGGGCCCGCGCACGGATCACCACGAGCTGGCCGTTGATGCGCGACGAGCGTCGTCAGGTACGCGTTCTGCGGGTTGCCGAACTGGCTGCCGAACGCGCGCGTCCACACCGGCGGCGAGCCGGCGCCCGGGAATGCGGGTGTCGGTGCGCCGCTCGGAGCGGAGTTCCGTGCATAGCGCTCCCAGCGGGCCGCGCTCCCGGTCGATGAGATCGTCGCGCACGCCCCGCGCGCCACCACCACGTGACCGGCGGCCGTCTCGGTCGTCAGGCTCGGAAAGGGTCCGGCATGCGACCGGTCGGCGGGCACGTAGACCCGCATCACGAACAGCAGCGCGGCGGCGGAGCCCGCCGGTGGCCTCACGTACAGCGTGTTGTCCGCCGGTCTCGCGGGCCGCGGGGTGAACAGCACCTGGAGGTGATAGCGATCGGCCGCGCGCCGCGGAACCGCTCCCCGGAAAGGACTGGCGCTCCCCCGGTCCGGATCGATCTGCGCGTCGTACGCCGAAGCGACCGGCTGCCCGCGAGCGTCGTACAACGTGAAGGAGAAGTACCGCGCGTTGGGGAAACGGCCCGCCAGCACGATCTTCGTTCCGGGTGCAGGCGCGACGGACGTGGCGTAGTAGAGGGCGTCGAGGTCGGGCGCGCCGACGTTGACGTCGCGCTGGTCGCTCTCTCCCGACCACGAGCACGGCGACTGGCTCGCGCGGATCGACGGCACGACCGCGAGCAACGCCGCGATCAGCGCGGCTGCCCCGAGCAGCCCCCGGACAGTCGCTCGCGGGAGCGAGAACGCGACCGAGTTCGCTGGTCCGGCCGGGCGCATGGCTACCCCGCGCCGGCGACGGAGCGGTCAGTGCCCAGGGTCCCCACCACCGGTGCGT
>JADGPN010000127.1 GCA_017882465.1 Solirubrobacteraceae bacterium | reverse complement strand
GCGACGGGGCTCCTGGGGGCCGCGTGGCGGCCGGCGGCGGCGCGTCTGGTTCCGGTGGCGACGCCGGCGCGGCGGCCTCCCGCGGCGACGCCGGCGCACTCTGGCTGGGTGCGCTGGAGAACGAGATCTCAAGGGCGCAGGCCTCGGGCGCCTCGCTGTCGCTCCTGCTCGCTGAGCTCGATGAGGCCGATCGGATGCTCGCGGTCGAGCCGGTGAGCGTGGCCGCGGCGACATTCGGGAAGTTCGCCCAGGCGGTGCGCAGCGTGGTGCGCCGGCAGGACATCCTGGCCTGCGAGTCCGACACCCGGGCGTGGATCATCGCCCGCGACACGGGGCGGCCCGCCGCGCAGGCGCTCCGCCTGCGGGTCGCACAGGCGGTGCGGGACGCTGAGGCGTGGCGAGGGGCGCCGATGACCGTCAGCGTGGGCGTCGCGGTCCTCGGCGAGGACGGCCCCGACTCCGAGAGCCTGATCGAGGTCGCCGAGGAGGCGGCGCTCGCGGCGGCCGCCGGCGGAATCGGGATCATCCGCGCGGTCCCGGCTCCTCGCGATCACGACCCCGGCGACCCTCGCGGGGCGTAGCTACGACGACCCGCACGACTACGCCCCGGGGCGTAGCTACCACGACTTGGACGACCGGTCCGGGGCGCAGCTACTTTGCGCTGCTGCTGGTGGGCGCGGAGGCGGGGAGCGAGACGGCGCCGATCGTCGCGACGCCGTCCATGTGGAGCACCTGGGCGGTGGCCTCGGTCAGATCCCAATCGGCGTGGTTCGCATACGGCCCGCGGTCGATCACCGGAACCACGATCGTGCGGCCGCCGTAGTACAGGGCGACCGGTGTCCCGCACTTGAGCCACCGGTGGGCGACGCCGAACGTCCCCGGCTTGAGCACGTTGCCGCACGCGGTGGTGGATCCCCAGGAGCCGGGTCCATACCAGCTGGCGATCGCCGGCAGGTAGACGGTGACGTTGACGGTCGGCGAGTTGGACGCCGCTCGCAGGCCGGCCACCGAGCCGCGCAGCAGCAGCGCGCGGATCGCGAAACGCCCGATGTGGTTCGTATGCCAGGGGATCGAGAAGGAGCCGTCTGGCCCTGCGACACCGCTGGCGGTCCGGAGCCAGCCCTGGACGCGGTCGAAGCGCTCGACGATCACCTTCTGGCCGGCGTCCGAGGCCGGGACGACGCCGGTGAAGTGCATGACGTGGCTAAGCAGAGCGGAAACCCGGGCGCTCAGCGTGATGCCGCCGTCGGTGGCCGTCGTGGTTACGTCGCCGAGGTGCACGGCCGCGGTGGCGAAGGTGGTGGTCGGGCTGGCGCCGAACCCGGTCCCGCCCGAGCCGGAGCTGGCCCAGCCGAGGGACGGAACGGCAAGCAGGGCAAGCGCGCTCGTAACGAGCAGCGCTGCCAAATGCGTTATGGCGCGTCGACCCACAATCAACCGATTTGTCCTCTTCACATCGTGCCTACGGGGTGAGCTGACGGGCTCGCGCCTTGTGAGCGCTACGGCCCGCGATCGGGCCGATTCGCCCCTGCGGCCCAATGGACCGCAAGTGGTTCCCCCGTCGACCGCCCGCGGACGGACGATCGCTCGGCTTGGAAGTGGGGATCAGTATATGAAACTCTGCCGTCGGGTTACGCCGGGTTACCCGCAGCCCTGGGCAGGGTTTATCCGCAATCGCCCCGAGTGCCCGAACGCCGGGCCCCGCGGGTGCCCCGGGTCGCCGGAGCTAGGGCCGCGGGAGGCGCGAGATCGCTCCGCGCAGCGCACGGGCGCTGGAGGACAGGCCGATCTCAGCCAGCTCAGCTGCGGCCTGGACGGCGGTCCCGAGGATGTCGACGCCTCCCGACGAGGCCGGCCTGCGACTGGCGGGCGCGGGGGGCGCGCCGGGGGGCTGGCCCGGCTGGGGCAGACGAGCCCCCTTTGCGGGGGCCGGAGACTGGTTGCCCAGGGCCTCGGCCTTGGGCATACTCCGAGCCTCGACTGAAGCCTGAGCCTTGGCCCTGGCCGTGCCGGGGGCCGTGGCCTTGGGCCTGGTCTGAGCCCTGCGCTTCGCCGGCGCCTTGACCTTGGCAGCGGCTCGGGACTTGGGCTTCGCAGGAGCTGGGGCCTGGCCCACAAACATGGCGGGCTCCGGCCCGATGGCCGCCGACTGGGCGCGCGCGCCGCGCTTGTCGCTGCGACGGTGGGGGCG
This sequence comes from Solirubrobacteraceae bacterium, assembly GCA_017882465.1. GTDB lineage: Bacteria > Actinomycetota > Thermoleophilia > Solirubrobacterales > Solirubrobacteraceae > Palsa-465. The sequence continues at coordinate 9,205 of JADGPN010000127.1, read as the reverse complement.
GGTCCGGGGCAGGCCGCCGAGGACTTCGGAGGGACGCTCGTCGTTCATCTGGGACAGGTGGCGGGGCTCGCTGGTTGCACCGAGACGTTTAGATCATCGCGCACTGTGACGATTAACGTCAGCAGCCCCTCGAGGCAGGGAATCGGCGCGCGCCGCCCCACGAGCCCGGTGACGCCCGGGCTCCAGCGCTCGAGCCTCGCCGGCTGAGCAAGAGACGTGTCCGCGGACGTGGAGGCTACGTAATGCGACGAAAACTTTGGCACCGTAACTTGAAACGGCTCGCTCGGTTTGACGTACTACATTTGAAGGTGATCGCCGCCCGCACGGACCCGGTTCCCGCGACACACGGGACGAGTTCCTGAAACCACTCGGGGCTGCGTTGACTTCATAATGTATAGCGACTATACTTGAAACGTGTGTTTGAGTGGCGGACGTACGCCTGGAGGGCGCCGTTCGCCGTCTGATCCTCAGTGCCGGCGGAGATCCAACCGGCCGGCACTACTCGACGGAAACGGAAACAGATGTCAGTAGCGGAACTGCAGGAACTCGAAGAGATCAAGGGTCTGATGAACCGCGGGCAACAGCTCGGGGTGCTGACCTATGCCGAGATATCGACCGCGGTTTCCGAGCTCGATCTGGATGAGGCCGATGTCGAGGAGCTGCACGGCTTCCTCGAGCGGGCCGAGATCGAGCTCGTCGAAGAGGTCGACCCCGCGCTCGCTGTGGCAGAGGTAGAGCGCGCGCCGGACAAGCGCGGCCGCCGCAAGCCGAAGACCGCACTGGACCTCAAGCCGGACATGACGACCGATTCGCTTCAGCTGTTCCTGAAGGACATCGGCAAGGTACGTCTGCTCACGGCCCAGGAGGAAGTCGACCTTGCGAAGCGGATCGAGCGGGGTGATCTGGACGCGAAGCAGAAGATGGTCGAGTCGAACCTCCGGCTCGTCGTGTCCATCGCCAAGAACTACCGCAACCAGGGCCTGCCGTTCCTCGACCTGATCCAGGAGGGGACGCTCGGTCTCGTGCGCGCGGCGGAGAAGTTCGACTACCGCAAGGGGTTCAAGTTCTCCACCTACGCCACCTGGTGGATCCGCCAGGCGATCGCCCGCGCGCTGGCCGACAAGGCCCGCACGATCCGGATCCCGGTCCACGTGGTGGAGAAGCTGAACAAGATCGGTCGTGCCGAGCGCAAGCTCGTCACCGAGCTTGGTCGCGAGCCCACCGCCGAGGAGATCGCCGAGGTCACGGGGATCGAGCCGGACGAGGTCGAGTCGATCAAGCGCTCGGCGCAGGCCCCGGTATCGCTCGAGAAGCCGGTCGGCGACGAAGAGGAGTCCGAGTTCGGTCAGTTCATCGCTGACGAGCGGGCCGAGTCCCCGTACGAGCGGGCAGCGGAGATCCTGACCAAGGAGGCCCTGCGTGAGGCGCTCGAGAACCTGTCCTATCGCGAGCGCCGCGTGCTGGAGTTGCGGTACGGGCTCGGCGGTGAGCATCCGCGCACCCTGGACGAGGTCGGGCGGACGTTCAACGTCACGCGCGAGCGGATCCGCCAGATCGAGAACCAGTCGCTGAAGAAGCTTCAGTCGCTGGCCGAAGCGCAGAAGCTTCGCGACGTCGCCTAGCACCACCATTTCGCCATCAGCAGCACGACGGGGCCGGTGCCCGCGGGCCCGGTCCTGGGCCCGCGGTCAGCGGTGCCCCCGGGCGTGCCGGCGTAGTTGATAGACGGTTCCCGCGGTCACGGGATGCTCTACTTCAGTTCGTGAAGCATTGCGCTAAACTGGGGATCCTGATGGCTACCAGCGACACGTGCCCGGTCTGTCGGACCGCCGAGATCGTGTGCGGGAAGTGGACGTTGCTCGTCATCCGCGACCTCGCCGATGGCCGCTCCAGGTTCTGCGAGCTCGAGCGCTCACTGCACGGGATCAGCCCGCGCACCCTGTCTCTGCGCCTGCGCGCCCTGGAGGAAGAGGGCATCGTCGAGCGTCAGACCTTCCCCGAGGTTCCACCGCGCGTCGAGTACGCGCTCACGCGCAAGGGACTCGCGCTGCTGCCTCTGATCGAGGACATGCGGACGTACGGGCGCGAATGGCTGGGCCAAAGCTGCGCCGAGGACGAGATCTCCGAGTCACGGCCAGCCGCGATCGCGGCCGCCTGAGCCGCCCTCCCGCGGATGCGGATCGCCGTAGCCGCCGATGAGCTCACCGGCGTCGCCGGGGCGGTGCCCGACGAGCTGCGCCGCCGCGGGCACGAGCCGGTGCTCCACGGTGCCTATGCGGACGGAGAGCGCCCGGACTGGGCGTGGGCCAGCGCAGCGGCGGCCCGGGACGTCGCCGAGGGCCGCGCCGGCCAGGCCGTGGTGTGCTGCTGGACTGGCACCGGCGCATCGATCGCCGCCAACAAGGTGCCGGGCATCCGGGCCGCCCTGTGCGGGGACGCGCAGACCGCCGAGGGGGCCCGCCGCTGGAACGATGCCAACGTGCTGGCGCTCAGCCTGCGCCTGACATCGCCGGCGGAGCTGGCCGAGATCCTCGATGCCTGGTTCGCCGCCGGCCCCAGCAAGGAGGAGGCCGACGCCGTGAACGTCGCTCACCTGGGGGAGATCGAGCGCGGGGGCTGAGCGGGCGCCGGCGTCCGGCTGAGCGGCGCCGCCTTCCTTCGGCGCGGTGCCGAGAGCGGCGCTCGGGCTGCAACCGAGCATTCGCTGCGCAGGATCGCTCGCCGCGAGCGCGAAACGGCGACCGTGCGCAATCGGCCCCTCCATCAGCTGCTCGAGGCGTTCACCACCGACGCCGCGATGCAGCTCTCGGCCGATACGGCCCAAGGGGCTGAGGTGCCGTTCGAGGTGATCGAGGAGCCTGGGGCGCGTGCGCCGCTGTATTGCTACCGGCCGCTGATCGGAGTGTTCATCCGCGAGCGCCTGGGACTGCTCTCGGCGTTGCCCACCTATGCCCCGGCAGCGCGCGCCCTGTCGCTCCTGGACGGCGTCGATGCGTACCTGCGTGAGCAGGGCCAGCGGCGGATCCCGACCGAGGCGCGCGAGCGCGCGGACGCGGCGCTGAGGACGTTCCTGGGCTCGGTGTTCGCCGAGCGCAGCGACTTCGGCTTTGACCCTCTGCGCTTCGACACCGCCTACGAGGAACTGGAGCGGGCGCTGTATGACGGCCGCTGCGTGACCACGGTGATCGCGCCGCTGCTGGGCGTGGCGCTCGATCACGGGATCACCGAGTTGGCGCTGGGCGACGGGCTGTCCCTGGTTCCCGGTCAGGCGCTCGAGGACGCGCCCTCGGACGCCGTGTGGGGCGATGGGGACGAGCCTAACGTGCTCGCGGTCCTGACCGTGTCGGAGGAGGGCTCGACCCGATCGCCGGTTTCGGTCGCGCGGATGCGCTTCCGGCGCGTGCTCACCGCGCTGAGGCTGTTCGAGCGGGGTGGCTATGCGCTCGGGCCGGTCGCGTGGACCCGGCTGGACGCCGGCGCCTGGCGGTCGGTGTCGCTCGGAGGCAGCGGTCGGCCTCGCTTCATCACCTTCATCTCCGCCGATCAGGAGGACGAGCTGAGGGCGTTCTGCAACCTGGTCACCCGGCGCACGCCGAGCGGGGGCGAGCTGGCCTGGGCGCTGGCCCGGTTCGAGATGGGCTGCGAGCGCCTGGCGCCATTCGAGGCGCTGACCGACTACCTGCTGGCGCTGCGGGCGCTGCTCGAACCGGAGGGCCCGGCGAGCGGGCGCCTGGCCCAGCGCCTGGCGGCGATCTGCGCGCTGCCGTCCGGGCGGACTGTCCTGGCGGAGCGCACCGCGCACGCGATCTCGCTCGAGCGCGCGGTCATCGCCGGCCTCGCGCCCGCCGAGCCCGGCGTGGACGCGCTCGTCGACGAGCTCGCCGCGCACCTGCGGGCGCTGATCCGCGACGTGCTCTGCGGCCACCTCGAATCCGACCTTCGGGCCGTCGCCGATTCGCTGCTGGCCGAGGCCGCGGCCACGGCGGCCTGATCCGGCCGGCGGATCTCGGCCGAGCCGGGCTCTCCCGCTGTCCCGCTCGACGTCCGCCGGCCGCGGTGACACAGCCGTTCGAGCCGGCCAGATGCCACTCTTCCGCCTGTGTTCCACGTCGAGCTGCACCAGTTCCCGCACCAGGCGCAGGCGTTCAACCTCGGGGCCACGGAGCTCGAGGCCATCATCGGGCCCTGGGTGCGGGGTGAGCTGATCGAGCTCGGCGAGCGGAAGTGGTCACCGGAGCGCTCGCGGTTGACCGTCTACGAGGGCCCCGAGCTGCGCGCCGACGAGCTCAGCATGGGCCGGGGCTGGCCCAACGCGACTCGCTCAGGAGTCAACGTCACCGATCGGGTCCTGTCCGCGGCCACCCCGCAGGTTCAGGGCACCCGGGCGGGGTCCGCGGTCGCCGGGTTCAAGGACGAGGTGCTCACCGAGTGCGGAGCGGGCCGGATCGGGATCCACCAGGTTCTGTGGCTGGCCAACGCGCGCTACCCCGAGAGCCGGGCGAGCGAGCGGCTCGCGCTCTCCGAGCAGTCGGTGTGGGAGCTGCTACACGAGCGCCGGCTGGTGATGCTGCGGCCGGGCCCGACGGCCGGGGAGGGCGACCCGATCCCGCCCGGGGAATGGCAGGCAGCGCTCCTGAGCTGGGTCACATGGGCCGATCCCACGGCCCCGGCGGTGTTCCTGGAGGCGGTGCAGGAATAGGCAAGTCGCGGCGGGACGTGGTTGCGTAGACTCGGAGGATGGTGGTGGTTGCGCCGCCATCCCGGGGGCGGAGGCCGGCTTCGCACCGATTTCCAGGGCGCCCTCGCGCCCCCCGAACTCCTGCTCCCTACGCCACGACCTCGGCGATCATCTGCGCCCGTTCCTCCGCGGAGGCGAACAGGTAGCGGTGGATGCGGAGCAGGCCCTCGATGTCGTGCACGTCGTCGTCGAGATGCGGCACGAGCAGGACGGGCCGGCCGTCGAGCTCGGGCTCGAGGCGGGCGATGTTCTGCTCGTCGCGCCGGGCGAGCACGTGGTAGTCGTGGAAGTTCTGCGTGACCAGGGTGGCGAGCTCGGGGGTGAGCAGACCGGCGAGCTCGGCACCGACCTGCTGCTCGTCCCCGTCGCCGAGGATGTCGTGATGGACGCGGTTGACGACCACGCCGGCGAACGGGAGGTCTCCCTTCTCGAGCGTGCGGCGGAACCAGATCGCCTCGTCGATCGACTCCTGCTGCGCGGAGGTGATGAGCAGGAAGGCGGTCGAATCGGACTTGAGCATCTTCTCGACCTGGGCCGCCCGCCGGCTGAAGTCCTCGGTCATGCCGCCGAGGAGCTGGAAGAAGGTGGACAGGTCGGCGAGCAGGTCGACGCCCGTGATCTTCCTCAGGCCGCCGAGCAGGACCCCCGCCGGGCGCCCGAGGAACCGCATCCCGATCCCGGTCGGGCGCAGGAAGGCCTTCAGCGCCCGGCCCTCGAGGAACGAGGTGAGCCGGCCGGGGGCTTCGAGGAAGTCGAGCGCGTTGCGCGACGGCGGCGTGTCGAGGACGAGCAGGTCGAAGTCGCCCTCGCGATCGAGGTCGTAGAGCTTGGCGATCGCCGTGAACTCCTGCGAGCCGGAGACGGCCGTCGAGAGCTCGCGGTAGACGCGGTTCCCGAGGATCTCCTGCGCCCGCTGGGGCGTCGGCGCCAGCCGCTCGATCAGATCGTCGAAGGTGCGCTTGGGGTCGAGCATCATCGCCCACAGCTCGCCGCGGATCTCCAGGCCGGACGGGGCCAGGCGCTCGGGCTCGACGCGGCGCGGCTCGTTCTCCAGCTCCTCGAGCCCAAGCGCGTTGGCGAGCCGCTTGGCCGGGTCGATCGTCACCACCGCGACCTTCGCCCCCTGAGCCGCCATGCCGAGCGCGATGGCCGCTGAGGTCGTCGTCTTACCGACGCCGCCGGAGCCTCCGCACACGCACACTCGCTTGCCCTCCAGCAGCGCCGCGACGCTCACGTGACGACCTCGCCGGCGCGATCCGGCTCGTTCAGCCCCGCCGCGAGCGCGTCGGCGACCTGCTCGAGCTCGGGTCTGCCCAGCGGGTCGGCGAACAGGAATGGGAGCTCGGCGATGCCGCTCTCCAGTCCACTGCGCAGGCGCGCGATCTGCTCACGCTGGGTGTCGGAGCGCAGGTGCTCGGACAGCGCTGCCCGCACGGCCGTACTGCCGAGCGAGGACTCGCTGCGCGCCAGGGCGGCGTCGAGCTCGCCGACCTGCTCCTCGCTGAAGCGAGCCGGGTACACCGCATTGACGATCACGTGCTCGAGCTCGAGCCCCTCGCGATCGAGGGCGTCGGCCAGGGTGAGGATCTCGTTGACCGGCATCTCCTCGGGCAGCGCGACCGCGACGATGGCCGTGAACGACGGGTCGGCGATCGTGGCCGCGATCTGCCGCCCCTGATGGGCGATCGGGCCCACCCGGGCGATCTCGGCGAACGTCCGCGGAGTACGGAGGATCCCCACGCCGTGTCCGGTCGCCGGAGCGTCGACGATCACCAGGTCGTAGGGAGCGGCCCCGCGGGTCTTGCGTTGCAGCTGCGCGAGCTCCCAGACCTTCCCGATGCTGAGCAGCTCGCGCATCCCCGGGGTGGCCATGGCAAAGGCCTGGAACAGCCGGCTCGAGCCGATCGCGTGACCGATCGGGCCGACCCTGATGCGCAGGTACTCATCCATCGAGTGCTGCGGATCGATCGAGATCGTAAACAGCCCCGGCGCCAGCTCGACCTCGCGGAAGTGCTCAGCCTGGTGCTCGAACGTCTTCTGCACTCGTTCCTGATTGGCCAGCTCGACCACGATCGTGCGCAGCCCCGATCGGGCACCGAGCAGACCGAGCGCGATGGCGACGGTCGACTTGCCGACCCCGCCCTTGCCGGTCACGAAGATGAGGCGTCGCTCGAGAAGTTCTGGCACCCCGGAGCAAAATACCGACGCCCGCTTCCGTGCGTGGTGGTGAGGCACGGCAGGAATCGTGGCTGCCTCTGCGAATACAGGCGCGTATGAGATCCCCGATGCATCGGAGCCTCCCGTGACGGCCACGTCCAAGGTGATCGCGTTCGCCAACCAGAAGGGCGGCGTCGCGAAGACCACCACCACGCTCAATCTTGCGGTGGCCTTCGCCGAGGAAGGCCACCGCGTGCTTTGCTGCGACATGGATCCCCAGGCCAACCTGACCATGTCGCAGGGCATTGATCCCGACACGCTCGAGAAGTCGATGTACGACGTGCTCGTGCATCGCATCTCGATCCGCGAGGTGATCCGCCGCCGTGAGGTCGACGTCGCGTGCGCGTCGATCGACCTCGCCGGCGCCGAGATCGCCATGTCGACCCAGATCGGCCGCGAGCGCTTGCTGCAGAAGGCGCTGGTGCCGGTCGAAGAGGACTACGACTTCGTGTTCATCGACACGCCTCCGAGCCTCGGACTGCTGACGATCAACGCGCTGACGGCCGCCGACAAGGTGATCGTCCCCGTGCAATGCGAGTATCTGTCGATGCGCGGCCTGATCCAATTGCAGAATACGCTCGCGATGATCCGCGAGAACCTGAACCCGGACGTCGACATCGAGGGGATCCTCCCGACGCTGGTCGACTCGCGGACGCTGCATGCCAAGGAGGCAATCGAGATCCTGGAGGAGAACTTCGGGGATCGCGTGTTCGCGTCGAGAATCCGGAAGACGGTCCGTTTCGCCGAGGCGCCTGTGAAAGGCATGTCGGTGCTGAAGTACGATCCCGACGGTCTGGCCGCACACGCCTACAGGCAGCTCGCGAAGGAGGTCCTCTCAAATGCCAACCGGTAAGCGCGCGAGTATGCGCGAAGGTCCACTCGCGGCCCTGTTCCGCAAGACAGCCGACGACGCACCCCACCAGGATCCCCAGAGTCCTGCGGCCGAGGGCGAGCAGCGCTCGTTGCCGGCGGCCGAGTCGGAACCCGACCGTCGTGCGCTGCCGCCGGGCGATCCCGCTCGCGCGACCCCGCCGCACCCGTCGCTGGACAAGCCCTCGCCGGAGCTCGAGGTGGAGGAGCCCCACATCCCGACGCCGCAGGAGCGGCTTCGTCACGCGTTCTCAGCCGACATCCCGGAGAACCTGCTCGACCGCGCCCCGACCGGCGCGGCGGACGTCGGCCCGGCGCCGTCGCCCGCGGCCGACGTCTACGCCCGGCCCGAGCGCGCCAGCGACGGCTGGGGCGTGCCGCGCACCGTCGGCACGCCGGTGCTGCGCGTGGTGGGCGTCGGCGGCGCCGGCGTCAACGCGGTCAACCGGATGGTCGAGGCCGAGGTCGAGGGAGTGGAGTTCCTGGCCATCAACACCGATCTGCAATCCCTGCAGCAGTCGGCCGCGCACGAGACGCTCCACATCGGAGACGGGATCACGCGCGGGCTTGGCTCGGGTTCCAACCCGGACCTCGGGCGTCAAGCCGCCAAGGAGGAGTACGACCGGATCAAATCGCTGCTGCGCGGATCCGACATGGTCTTCATCGCAGCGGGCGCCGGCGGCGGCACCGGCACCGGAGCGGCGCCGATCGTGGCCCAGATCGCCCGGGAGCTCGGAGCGCTCACGGTCGGGATCGTGACCAGGCCGTTCCAGTTCGAGGGATCCCGCCGCCGCGACCAGGCCGAGGCCGGCATCGAGGCCCTGGCGTCTGACGTGGACACCCTGATCGTGGTGCCGAACAACCGCCTGCTGTCGGTGCTCGACCGCAACACGTCCATGGTGGAGGCATTCCGCGTCGCCGACGACGTGCTGCGACAGGGCGTTCAGGGCATCTCGGACCTGGTCACGCTCCCGGGGCTGATCAACCTCGACTTCGCCGACGTGCGCACGATCATGTCCGAGGCCGGCAACGCGCTGCTCGGTATCGGTATGGGGACGGGCGACCGTCGCGCCATCGACGCCGCCGAGCAGGCCGTGGCGTCACCGCTGCTGGAGACGAGCATGGAGGGCGCGCGCTCGATTCTGCTCTCGATCACGGGCGGCCGGGATCTGTCGCTGTGGGAGGTCAACGAATCGGCCAAGGCGGTGGCTGAGGCGGCGCATCCGGACGCGAACATCATCTTCGGCGCGATGGTCGACGAGAAGCTCGACGACCAGGTGTGGGTGACCGTGGTGGCGACTGGCTACGGCGACGCGAGGTCACGCCGGCGGATCGAAGAACGACCACCGGTCAGGTCTCGCAGCGATCGCGAGCGCGATC
>JADGPN010000531.1 GCA_017882465.1 Solirubrobacteraceae bacterium | reverse complement strand
CTCGCCCTACATGGTCACCGACCAGGAGCGGATGGAAGCGGTCCTCGAGGACCCCTACATCCTGATCGCCAACCAGAAGATCGGCTCGGTCCGCGACCTCCTCCCGATCCTCGAGCAGACGGTCCAGTCAGGCAAGCCGCTGCTGACCATCGCCGAGGACATCGAGGGCGAGGCGCTCGCGACACTGGTCGTGAACAAGCTCCGCGGCACCTTCAGCGGCCTCGCGGTCAAGGCCCCTGGCTTCGGCGATCGCCGAAAGCGCATGCTGGAGGACATCGCCATCCTCACCGGTGGCGAGGTGATCACCGCGGAGATGGGCCTAAGCTCGAGAACACGCAGGTCTCCCAGCTCGGCCGCGCGCGGCGCGTCGTTATCGCCAAGGACACCACGACGATCATCGACGCCTCGGGTGAGTCCGATGCGATCAAGGGCCGGATCAACCAGATCAAGGCCGAGATCGAGAACACCGACTCGGACTTCGACCGCGAGAAGCTCCAGGAGCGTCTGGCCAAGCTCTCCGGCGGCGTCGCCGTGGTCAAGGTCGGGGCGGCGACCGAGACGGAGATGAAGGAGAAGAAGCACCGCGTCGAGGACGCGCTGCAGGCCACTCGGGCCGCCCTCGAGGAGGGCATCGTCCCCGGCGGCGGGATCGCACTGCTGCAGGCGGCCAAAGCCATCCGTCTCGACGGGTTCGAGGACGAGGACGAGAAGACCGGCGCGAAGATCGTGCTCCGCGCGCTCGAAGAGCCGCTGCGCCAGATCGCGCACAACGGCGGGCTCGAGGGCTCGGTCGTCGTCAACGACGTGCGCCAGGCCAAGAAGGGCCACGGATTGAACGCCGTGACAGGCGAGATCGTCGACCTCGTCGCCGCCGGCGTCATCGACCCCGCGATGGTCACGCGCTCTGCGCTGCAGAACGCCGCCTCGATCGCCAAGAACATCCTCACCACCGAGGCGATCGTCGCCGAGATCCCGGACAAGGAATCAGGCTGCGGCGGTGGCATGCCCGACATGAGCGGGATGTAACCCGAGGCGCTGGGATCCCCGGAAAACCGGACGCCCGCTCATCAGCATGACACCGATGACGCCACCATACGTGCACCGCTACACCCCCGATCGCCACGCCAGTCCCGACAGGATCCCTGCCACCGCAACCGCGCAGACCGGATTGGGCTCGTCCATCCGCGAGACCGTACTGCGGGCCCCCGCCCGAGAGTTCGTCGCCGACGGCCAACCGGCTAGCTCGTCAGTGATAAACCGGCGACGGTCAAGGGCATCGGTCGACTGGATCACATAGGCCCGAAGCTCTGTCGCCGTTGGGTAGCGGAGCGCTGCGACGCCGGCGTTGTGGCACACGCTTACGAGACCCGGACGGTGATTGCCCTTCGCACTGATCAGCGGGCGGTAGCGCCCCTCGTCTGAAGCAACGCACAACCGGCACGGCTGCGACGGCGCCCACCGGCCAGGCCCTGCCCTCTTCGAGGTTCGCCCGCGCGCGCGCTCGATTCCTACGATGCCCCCCTCGGAGCAGCACAGCCGCACAGGTGCTCGCGCAATTGAGCACAGGTCCCTACCGACCAACGCTCCTTGGTCCCCAAGGCGTCGATCAGAACCTCGGCTGACCGGACCGCCGACTCGCTGTCAGGCTCGTCGAACAGCAAGGCGTCCGCGGCCTCCAGCAGTTGCTCCCGCTCCCCGGCGCCCAGTTTGGTGGCTCCCCGGTGATCGATCGTGTCGAGCAGCGCCGTGTAGTGGGCGCCACGAGTAATCATTGGCTCTGCGGTCATCATCGTCGTACGCACGTTAGCGACCCCTCGCACCCGCGGGCGGTCGACCTCCTCGATCAACAACAGGCTCGCGTCAACCGTGCCGCGCCACGGCTCAGATTCCAGCCTCGCAACCCTCGCCCGGATCTTGCCACAAGGTGAGCGCACCGACTGGGGTCGGGGGCGCGCTCAAAAGTAGGTGCGTGCGGCGGCGCGGTCAGTTGGCTATCGGTGCGGCCATCGGGACCGGTGCGCGGCGGGGCTTGTGAGCCGTGTCGGGAGGTTGTGGATGGAGCAGGCGCGACCAGCGGCCGTGGTCATGGCCGTGCTTGGTCGCAATGTCCGTTCGGCTCTGTTGGACCCGAAGTGTGATACCGATGTAAACATCCTGTGAACGAGAGACTGGAGCTGATGCGTTGGCAGCCTTTGCAAACGCGGTCGAGCCTGTCGAGCCGATCCCCGAGACGTCCCCGGCCGAGCGCGTCGCCGCCGACGCGCAGGCGATCGGCGCGCCGGTTGTGGACGCGGAGCGCGTCCGCGATTCGGTTCCGCTGTGGTTTCATACCTTCGCTGTTGCGCCGGGGATCTACACGCCTGGGATCGCGCGCGACCACGGCTACCGCCTTGCCGTGCTCGGCGCAAATCGTTTTGCCGGTCGGAGCGTGCTCGACGTCGGCGCGTTCGATGGCTTCTATAGCTTCCTCGCGGAGCTCCGCGGTGCGCGACGCGTTGTCGCGGTCGACAATGAGCAATACGTCGACTGGGTGCGCGCTCGGTTCGGTGTGACGCTCCAGGGCGGCGCCGGCTTCCGCGCGATCGCCGGACTCGTCGCGTCGCGGGTCGAGTACCGGCGCATGGACGCGCTGGACGTGCACGAGCTCGGCGAGCGCTTCGACGTCGCGTTGTGTTTCGGCATCTTGCATCGGGTAACCGACCCGATCGCGTTGCTGGCGGCGCTCGCGGGCGTGCTGGCGCCGGGCGGCGAGATTGTGCTTGAGACCTACGGCTCGCGCCTGCCCGCCGACGCCCCGGCGATCGAGGTTCACGAGCCCGGTGATGTGTACGCGCGCGATGACTTCGTCTACTGGGGATTCTCCCCGGAGGGTCTGCGGCGACTGGGGCGGATCGCTGGCCTCGACCGGGTGGAGGTCGTCGACGAGCTGGACGTCGACGGCCACCCGCGGATCCTCGCACTGCTACGGGCCGCCGGATGACTGAGCTCCTGCGATCCCCTCCCCGCGGTCACCGCTCAGGCTGCCTGTGCCGGCGGCGACGAGCAGGCAGATGCGCTCCGGGACCTGATGCGCCCGTAGCTGCTGCCGCTGGGCAGGCGGATGGCGACTGCTCGGGTCGCGTCGTTTGAGCGCAGCGCTCGGGGTGATAGGGCTCAACAGCCAGTCAGCGGATATCCCCATGCCTCCCTGCGGTCTGCCGGGGAGGCGGTCTTGGGCAAATCATTCGCCGGCGGCCACGCTCTGGGGGAGACGCGCCCGGCCGGCGGCGCCCGAATCAGCCGATGCCCGCGCCCGCCGACGAGCCCAAGCAAACCTTTTGAGATCTGGTTCACATAAACGCTGACGATCGGAGTAGAGTCGAACATACGCTGGCCCTGCGGCCAGGAT
>JADGPN010000530.1 GCA_017882465.1 Solirubrobacteraceae bacterium | reverse complement strand
GACGTCGCCGCGGCCTACCGTTTCGACCCGATCGTTAGCAATGAGCCTGCAAGCACCCGCCTGCTGCTGTTGGCGATGAGCGGGGCTCCGAAGCACTGGGCTCAGCCCCGCTCGTCGCCGAAAGCGCAGCTGACTCGCGGGCGCGCATCCTGGCCGCCTACATACGCAGACCGCGGCGGCCGCTCACGGACGCGCCGTACCAGGAGTCGGCACGCCGGGCGCCTCCTATGTCGCCGAAGCGGTCGTCCCGCTCGCGGCTTTCGAAAAGACGAAGCGATCGTGCGGGTGTTTGGCCGATGTTTCGGCCGCGCGAGACGCTTCCTGACATGTCCGGTGGCTTCACTCTTCCGGTCTCGCCTCGCCGCCCTCAGCTGGAGGGGTGAATCACGGTGAGTCCTCCCACTCCGGCTGCCCATCGGCCACAGCCAGCGCAGCGAACAGCTGCTGGATGAGATCAAGGGTTCTTTCGCAGTACCCGGGGTGGATCAACAGCATCGGTGGGTCGGCGAGCTGCTCCAAGCTCAGGTCAGCGTCCGCATCGATGATCTGCCGCAACGTTTCGGACGGCTTCGACAGCCGGCCGCCGTGATGTGCGATGCAGTTACGAACCCTCGCCACCTCGCCACCTCGCCACCTCGCCACCTCGCCACATCGTCGGCACAGGTCGCCGCCAACGCTGAGCCCGACGGTGCTCCAGGTACCTGCGCAGCTGCTCGAGCACGGCAACCCGGCCTTGCTCTTGGAACTTGTTCAGTCCGCGGTCCGCAGCCAGAGCCGAGCAGCACAGGGCGCAGCTCACCCTCCGAGAGCATCGTCGCGAGCATCACGAAGGCGTAGCGGGTGACCCGGGGAAACAGGCTGCCGAATGCGTAGAACGGAACACCCGGCATATCCGGATCCTCACCGAACCGCTCAGCGGTGAACTCGACGTCGGCGTCGATCCAGACGTCCTCACCGAACGTCGCTTCCACGGCGCGCGAGAGCCGCTCGATCTCCTCGGACTCATCGGCGTCGCCTCGCCTGAGCTCGCCCTCGATGGGGTCCAGCAGATGCCGGAGCTGGTCAATCGTGAAATCGACGCGTCCCCAAGGCGCTTCGAACCACGGATAGGCCATGACCACCGGAATGGTCGCACGCAGGACGCAACCGCCTCAACGGAGATCCATCGGGCCATATGTCTTTTGATGCTGTGGTCGCTATGACGGCTGGTCCGCGACGGCGCGCGACCTTAGAGGCCGTCGCCGCCCGGCCAGGCAATCACTGAGGAAGGAAGGCGGGGTCGAGGTCCATCAGGGCGCTCCCGTACCGCGGCGTCTCTGACGAGCACGTTCCTTCCCGGCCCGCGGCCGAATCGGCGCGACTGCAATGGCGACGTGGCGATCACCGCCTGCACGGGCGCTGGGGTACTCTCGGCAGTCGGGCGGCCATGCCGCTCAGGGTGGAGCGCTACCTGGAGGCGGTTTGGTCGAGCCGCTGCAGCAGTTCGTGGGCTGCCAGCTCGATCGCCTTATGCCGCCACTCCGCCGCACGATAGTGGCAGGCGATGATCCCGGAGCGGTGGATGCGGCGGAAGTCGCCGATCACAAACGCGTATCTGGCTTTGGTCTGTTCGCCCGCGCCGTCGGTCAGGCCGAGAAACCACTGCGCGTATTTCTCCCACCCGTGGCGCTCCAGATATGCATTTTCTGCCGCCGCGCGCGGCTGCACGTCCCCCCACTCACTGCGCAGCACATACTGGCGCTTGGCAATCAGCTCGGTCGCGTGCTCGATCCCGACCTGGTTGATGCTGTACGACGCCACGAGGCAATTCTGCCCACCCCCGCATCGCTTGACAACCCTGACGCCCTGCCAAGAGTGCGTCTCCGATTCATGAGCCTTCACCGCGACGATTCCTTCGGCGACACCGGAGTCGTGCCGATGAGGGTCCGTCGGTTCCGGAGTGGCCATTCGTGTCGGATCGTCGCGAGCTCCATGCGCCTGGATGGCGGGCTTCGCCGCGTCGATAGCCTGGCGCGGTCGCGACCTGCTGGCTTTCTTGTTGGGCGACTGATTCGACGACGCGTGAAGAAGATCGGATTCCTTTCCTTCGGCCACTGGAGCCTTGGCCCGCAATCGCGGACGCGCTCGGGCGCGGATGCGCTGCTGCAGTCGATCGAGCTCGCGGTCGCAGCGGAGCAACTCGGCGCCGACGGCGCGTACTTCCGGGTTCACCATTTCGCGCGTCAGCTCGCCTCGCCGTTCCCGCTGCTGGCGGCAGTCGGCGCGAGGACTTCGCGAATCGAGATCGGTACCGCCGTGATCGACATGCGCTACGAGAACCCGCTGTACTTCGCCGAGGACGCCGGGGCGGCTGATCTGATCGCCGGGGGCCGGCTTCAGGTCGGGATCAGCCGGGGGTCGCCCGAGCAGGTGATCGAGGGTTGGCGATACTTCGGCTACGCGCCCGCCGACGGCGACAGCGATGCCGAGATGGCGCGCAAGCACACAGAGGTGGCTCTGGAGGTTCTGGAAGGCGAGGGATTCGCGGAGCCGAACCCTCGGCCGATGTTCGCCAATCCGCCGGGCTTGTTGCGGATCGAACCGCACTCGGCTGGATTGCGAGAGCGGATCTGGTGGGGGTCGGGATCGAATGCAACCAGTGTCTGGGCGGCCCGGCTTGGGCTCAATTTGCAAAGCTCGACGCTGAAAGACGACGAGACCGGCGAACCCCTACACGTCCAGCAGCGCAGGCAGATCGAGGCCTACCGCGAGGCGTGGAACGAGGCCGGGCATGACCGTCGGCCACGGGTATCGGTCAGCCGCAGCATCTTCGCGCTCACGACCGACGCGGACCGCGCGTACTTCGGAGTCGGTCGTGACTCTCAAGACCAGATCGGCATGATCGACGAGAACACGCGCGCGATCTTCGGCCGCTCGTATGCGGCCGAACCCGACGTGCTCGTCGAGCAGCTCCGCACCGACGAGGCGATCCAGGCCGCGGACACGCTGCTGCTGACCGTGCCCAACCAGCTCGGCGTTGAATACAACGCTCACATCATCGAGAACATCCTCACCCACGTCGCGCCGCCGCTCGGCTGGCGCTGATCCCTCACCTCTCGGCACCCCTCCCACCAGAGGCTTCGCGCCGCCTGCGGCGCTGTAGAGGCGGGTAGGTCAGCGTTGCCCGGCCGAGGATCGACGGCAGCTTGGACGCGGTCACATTGGCCGATCGCACGCGCGATCTCGCGCCGCGCGGTCACGTCCGCGGGCGATCGCTCTTCCTTCCGACCGAGTCATACGTCACCACCGCTTTGGCGACGAAGCCATCGTCCGGCTCGGCCCGGATCTGCGCCTCCGGAGGACCGTATCCGTCTCACCAGCGGGCGTCTCGGCTGGCGCTGCGCGCTGGGCT
>JADGPN010000529.1 GCA_017882465.1 Solirubrobacteraceae bacterium | reverse complement strand
TGGCCTGAGTGCTCTCCGCCGCCTTCCCGCTGTCTGCGGCCTGAGCGGTCTCCGCGGCCGGAGTGCTCTCCGCGGCCGGAGTGCTCTCCGGCTCGGTCGCCGGGTCGGGCTCAGACTCCGGCATCGCTTGATCGTCCTCGCTGGTCATGGGTTGCACCTAGTATTCGCGCGGTTTGGACGAGGGCGAATCACCCGTTTGGGATGAGGTCTGTCATGAGCGCGTGGGTAGGGTCGTGAATGAACCGTCGGCGAGCAACCGGTCCGTGCGGGAGCAGACGCGCACGTACGCCTCGCCGAGAGCGATCTGAGAGGACGTACGTATGGCGATTGGGCCTGTACAGCTGTTGGTGGTGGGGTTTGACAATCCCGATTTTCACGGCGAGATCGTGGCCGAGCTCGAGCGTCTGCGTGAGAGCGACACGGTGCGCGTGATCGACGGTCTGGCTGTTCACAAGGACGCCAACGGGGACATGGAGGTCGCTCATCTGAGCAACCTCACCCGCGACGAGGCGATCGAGGTCGGCAGCACAATCGGCGCCCTCGTGGGGTTGGGTATCGCCGGTGAAGAGGGTGCCGTGGCCGGAGCTGAGGCCGGAGCCGAGAACGCCGCCGAGGGCAACCTTGGAGCGGTGGCTGACGAGGAGGCCTGGGATGTCCTCGCGGACATTCCGAACGGCTCGGCCGCTGCGCTCGTGCTGCTCGAGCATCACTGGGCCGTTCCGCTTCGCGACGCGATCGCCCGCGCGGGCGGGTTCCGGATCAATGACGGCTTCATCCATCCCGAGGATCTCGTCGCGATCGGCCTGCTCGCCGAGGAAGAGGCCGAGGAGCACGCCCTCGAAGCACCCGCCAAATCCTGACCCACCGACCACCCCGCATCGCGAGGAGCAAACCAATGTTCGCAGCACGCAGAGTCGCCCGCCGCACCAGCCGACGCGTCGCACGCCGTCGCTGAATAGCACGCACGGTTGGTCCTGAAACGGGCCCGGCCGTCCAGCCGGGCCCGTTGCGGCTGGTGGTCAGCCATTGTGGTGGACGAAGCCGGCCGTCGGCGGCAGATAGGTTCAAGAAGATGGCTCAACAGCGCGCGACGGGCGACAGGCCGCACCAGGCGCGGCAGCCGGTGAGCTTCACCCCGGCCGAGGAGCGCGTGCTCTGCTTGTTGGCGACGTACCTTACCCTGGGGCGGATCGCCGATCGGCTCGGGGTTCGCCGCAGCACGGTCAAGACGCACGTGATGAGCATCTACAAGAAGCTTGGCGTGACCAATCGGTCGGAAGCGGTCGAGCGGGCCGACGCCGACGGATTACTTCAAGACGTGCCAGCTGCGCACGAGTTGCACTAGGGGCAGGCGCAAGCGACAGATACGGATAAATCAATCCTCCCCAATGGTTCGGGAGCCGATGTTGGGTTCTCTGCTCGGCGCGCCGCTCATGCGGGGTCGTCGGTGCCGGCCTTCGGCGGACGATGAAGCTCTTCCGTGAGTGCCTGAAGCTGTCGGCCCAGCTCGTCGAGCTTCTGCAGGACGGGGTCGTCTCCAGCGGCTCGCCCGCGAGCGTGCGCGCGGGACACGAAGCCGCTGGTGATGGCGGCGGTGACGACCGAGAGCAGGGACAGGCCGCCGAGCATCAGGAAGGCCGCGATCAGCTTGCCGGCGGTTTGGTTGGGCACGATGTCGCCGTAGCCGACCGTCGTCACGGTCTCGATCGCCCACCACATCCCGAGCCAGACGCTGTGGAAGGTCTTCGGGTCCACGAGCCGCTCGACCACCCCGAACACGACCACCGCGATCGCCCAGAAGGACCCGATCAGATACGCGGCGTCGCGCGGACGCAGCCCCTTCCGATCGGTGCGTTTCTTCAACCACCGCCCGGACCGATGAATAGGCGACGGCGATTCCATCGGCGTCTAGCTCCGCGACCCCGAGGCGCTCCCCTTGTGCAGCCAGCAAGGGGGACCCTCAGCATTCGGCGGCGTCCGTGGTGCACTCGGGAGCGTCGCCGTGCCGCGCGACCCGCGTTCCTCACGACGTTCTGGATCGCCTCCAGGCAGGAGAAGTACATGGCTTGCCCGACCTGTTCTGTGCGCCGAGGCGTCATCCCGTCGCTGCTCATGCCGATCGGTCCCCGGGCCGCCTGCTCGCGCAGTGCTTCCACGACAATGGCGTCCGCGAGCAGTGGGGGGTAGATCCGCTGAGCGATCTCGTGGACGCTGTCGAGCGTCGCTTCGGCGCGAGCAGCCTGCGCGGCGAGCGTGCCGCCGAGCTCAGGCGGCGCGCCGGGATCCCGCTCGGCCAGGCCGAGCTTGATTACGAGGGCCACCAGCTCGTTCTGAATGCCGTGGTGCAGGTCGCGCTCCAGGCACCGCCCGTTGTCCTCGTCGGGGGGTTGCTCGTCCTCCCGCCCGGCGGGTGCGCGCGCTCGCGTGGCCTCCGGCGCCAGGGCTGGCCGCGAGCTGCCGATGTCGGCCAACTGCGATCGCAGATCTCGGCAGTCCGCGCGAATGCGTTCGACCTCGTCGGCAAGTTCGCGGTTTCGGGCCTCGAGCGCGACCAATCGACGAATCGCCGACTCCGGCATCTCAGCGCGGCCGAGTCGGTCAGGCTCTTGGTTCGCGTGGATGATCCTCACGTTGTGCGCAACCGCGCCTGCGGCCGCGGGTCTGTCGAATCGCCCGTCCATATGGCGTTCGGCCACCTTTCCCTCGGGGGTCGTGAGTCTTGGATTCCCACGGATGTGCGGTTCCTCTGACGGCGACATCATCGGCGCAGCTATCCCGCTTGTCATCAACTCCGGGCGATGTTCACCCGGGTGATCGGTGCTCATTCGGATTGACCGGGGTGCGTGTACAGGCATGAATTCTCAGACAGCGCAGCCAGGTGGTCTGCGTCTTGGGATCGTCGAGCCGAAGCTGATGTTGCCCCGGGTTCAGCCCGGGATGCTGCGCAGGGACCGCCTGGTTCAGATGATCGACGGCGACGGCGGGGCGGCGCTCACCGTGGCCAACGCGCCGGTCGGTTACGGCAAGACGACTCTGCTGCGGGCCTGGTGTATCGAGCGGCCCGAGCCCGTCATCTGGATCACGCTGGACGCGGCCGACGACGACCCGGTGCGGTTGTGGACGCACCTGGCCACGGCCGTCGAGCGGCTCGGTCAGGGCCTTGGGCGCCAGGCGCTGAAGTGCCTCAGCATCAGGGGCGCGCCGGTCCAGACAGCCGTCGACGAGGTGATGAATGGCCTGGTCGCGTACGGCCGTCCTGTAGCGATCGTGTTCGATGACCTTCATGCCGTCAGGAGCGAGGCTTCGCTTCGCTCGATCGGGCACGCGATCGAGCGGCTACCGGTCAACGCGCGGCTGCTCACGACGACGCGCTCAGACCCGGCGATCAGCCTCGCG
>JADGPN010000018.1 GCA_017882465.1 Solirubrobacteraceae bacterium | reverse complement strand
TCGACGGTGAGACGCAGGAGCACGGCCTGGCCATCACGGGCGGGCGGTTCTCGACCACCGGGATCGCCGGGCTGACGCTCGGGAGTGGGAGCGGCTGGCTCGAGCGCCGGTGCGGGCTGCCGGCCGACAACCTGCTCTCGGCGGAGGTGGTCACCGCCGACGGTGAGGTCATCCGGGCGAGCGAGGACGAGAACAGCGAGCTGTTCTGGGGTCTGCGCGGCGGCGGCGGCAACTTCGGCGTGGTCACGGAGTTCGAGTACCGCCTGCATCAGATCGGCCCGCTCATCTACGGCGGAATGCTGGTCGCGCCGCCCGATCGCGGTGCCGAGATCCTCCGCTTCATGCGCGAGTACATGATCGACGCGCCCGACGACCTTGGCGCGGGCGTCGCGTTCGTGAGCGCGCCGCCCGAACCGTTCGTGCCGCCGGAGATGCACTTCGCGCCTGGCGGCCCGAAGGGCACGCGGGCGTACTTCAAAGCGGGCTTCATCGACGAACTCGACGATCTGGCGATCGACAAGCTCGCCCCTCACGGCAATGCCCGGCCGGGACCGATGACGCAGCTGATCCTGGAGCCGCTGGGCGGAGCGATCAGTCGCGTCGACGACGAGGCGACGGCGCTGGGCCGCCGCGAGGTCTCGTGGTGCTACCACGCGCTCGTGATGTGGATGGAGCCCGACGCCGAGACGGCCGACGCGCACGTCGCCTGGGCCCGCGGCCTCGCCGCGGACCTGGAGTCGGAGACGACGCCCGGGGTGTACCTGAATTACACTTCCGACGTTGGCGAGGACAAGGTGCGTGAGGCCTACGGGCCCGAGAGGTACGCGCGGCTGGTGGCGCTGAAGGACCGCTACGACAGCTCCAATCTGTTCCGCCTGAACCAGAACATCTCGCCGTCAGGCTGAATGTCGCATTGGGCCACGTTCGCGGCGACGGGATCGGAACGTCACCGTGGAACTGGCGATCATCTCCGACACCCATATTGCGCGCGGGGAGCGGCGCCTGCCGGAGGAGTGCATCGCGCGGCTGCGGAACGCGGACCTGATCCTGCACGCCGGCGACTTGGTGACGCTGCCGGTGCTGGCCGAGCTGCAGGGGTACGGCGAGGTGGTCGCGGTGCACGGGAACGTCGACGATCTGCATGTGCGCCAGGTGCTGCCCGAGAGGCGGGTGCTGGAGGTCGATGGGGCCAGGATCGGGGTCGTGCACGATGCCGGAGCCGGGAGCGGCCGGCTGAGTCGGATGCGCACGTTGTTCCCGGGCGCGGACGCCGTCGTCTTCGGTCACTCGCACATCCCACTCCATGAGCGCGCGGAGGACGGGTTCCAGATCTTCAACCCCGGCAGCCCGACCGAGCGCCGTCGCGCGCCGCGGCACACCATGGGCATGGCGACGGTGCGGGCCGGAAACGTGGCCTTCGAACTGCTGGCGCTCGACTAGTGTCCCGAACCGGAAGTCCGTCGGCATTCGAGCGCTCGAGCGTGCGGCCGGCTCGGCATCCGGCCTCGCCTGTCCGGCCGCGCTCGAGTCGTCCGGCTCGGCGGCTCGCGACACTTGGCTGGCACACTGACCCACGGCCATGGACCTCTCGATCTTCTTCGGCGGCACCGCCGGCTCGATCCCGACGGCCAGGCGCGGCCTGCCCGCTCTGCTGGTCAGGCGGGGGGGAGACCGGATCCTGTTCGACTGCGGCGAGGGAACCCAGCGCCAGCTCGTGGCGTCGGTGGGGCTGGCGGAGCTGACCGAGATCTTCCTGACCCACTTTCACGCCGACCACTGGCTCGGCCTGCCGGGGTTGCTGAAGACGTTCGACCTGCGCGGCCGGGAGCGGCCGCTGATCGTCCACGGCCCGCGCGGGCTGCGGGAGCTGATGGCGCTGGCGATGCGGGCGGCGGGCCGGGTGAGCTTCGAGCTTGACCTGGTGGAGCTCGAGCCGGGGCAGGTGCTCGAGCGTGACGGCTACCGGATCGCTCCGTTCTCGGTCGCCCACCGCGGACCGGCGTTCGGCTACGCGCTGTTCGAGGACGAGCGGCCCGGCGTGTTCGATCCCGAGGCCGCGGTCAGGCTGGGCCTCGCTCCCGGCCCCGAGTTCGGGCGGGTGCAGCGCGGCGAGACGATCAGGGGCGTGTCGCCCGAGCACGTGCTGGGGCCGGCCCGGAGCGGGCGCAAGCTCGTCTACTCCGGCGACACGATGCCCTGCGAGTCGCTGGGCGTCGCCGCGCATCGCGCCGACGTGCTGGTGCACGAGGCGACCTTCGCCACCGAGGAGGCCGAGCGCGCGCGTGAGACCGGCCACTCCACCGCGGCCCAGGCGGCGGCGGTGGCTCGCGACGCCGAGGTGGCGATGCTGGCCCTGAACCACTTCTCGATGCGCTATCCGGTCGCCGTGCTGCGCGACGAGTCGCGCGCGGTCTTCCCGGGCACCGTGCTGCCGCGCGACTTCGACACGATCGAGGTCCCGTTCGCAGAGCGCGGCGCGCCCGGGCTGATCCGCTGGGACAGCCGCCCCAGCGAAGCCGGCCCGGCCTCCACGGTAGGCGTCTCGTACCCTTGCTAGGCTGCGTCCGTCGGCACCTTTAACCCGGTCCAGCGAGACCAGGAAGGAGCACGTTGCAAGCCACCACGGTCGTCCTCGACCGCGATGACATCCGCCGCACGCTGGTGCGGATCGCCCACGAGATCGTCGAGAAGAACCCCGACGGCGCCGTGGCGATCGTCGGAATCCATCGTCGCGGCGCCATCCTCGCCCAGCGGATCCATGCGCTCACCAGTGAGCTGCTCGAGACCGCCGTCCCGCTCGGCGACGCGGATATCTCCTTCTACCGCGACGACTTCGCGATCCGTCCAAGCGCGCCCGTCGTCCACGCGACGCATCTGGAGTTCCCGATCGAAGGTCGTACGATCGTGATCGTCGATGATGTCCTCTACACGGGTCGCACGGTCCGCGCCGCGATCGGCGAGATCTTCGACTATGGCCGGCCGGCCCGCGTCCAGCTCGCCGTGCTGGTCGACCGCGGCCACCGCGAGCTGCCGATCCGGCCTGACTACGTCGGCAAGAATCTGCCCACCTCCCACGACGAGCGCGTCAACGTGCGCGTCGCGGAGGTCGACGGCGTCGACGAGGTCACGATCGGGCCGGCCGGCAAACCGAAGCGGGCGGCGGCATGAGCCCGCGCCACCTGATCTCGATCGACGACCTCGACCGCGCCGGGATCGAGCGCATCCTCGACCGCGCGGAGTCCTTCGCCGAGGTCTCGGGTCGCGAGATCAAGAAGGTTCCCGCGCTGCGCGGCCGGACGGTGGTCAACCTGTTCTACGAGGCCTCGACGCGGACCAGCTCGTCGTTCGAGCTCGCCGCCAAGCGCCTCTCGGCCGACGTGGTCTCCGTCCGCTCGGCCGGATCCTCGGTCGACAAGGGCGAATCGCTCAAGGACACGATCCAGACGCTCTCCGCCTATGACCCGGCGGCGATCGTGATCCGCTCCCAGTACGCGGGCGCGGCGCAGCTGGTGGCCGGCTGGACTCCAGCCGCTGTGATCAACGCCGGAGACGGCAAGCACGAGCACCCGACGCAGGCACTGCTCGACGTGTTCACCCTGAGGCGCAGGCTGGGCCAGCTCGACGGCACCCGGATCTGGATCGTCGGCGACGTCCTGCACTCCCGCGTGGCGCGCTCCAACATCCTCGGCTTCAAGCGAATGGGAGCGGAGGTCACCGTCGCCGGGCCGCCGACCTTGATCCCGCGCCACATCGAGGCCCTCGGCTGCCAGGCCAAGGCCACCCTCGATGAGCTGCATAAGGCCGATGTCGTGTACGTGCTGCGCATGCAGCACGAGCGAATGCGGGAGGCGTTCGTGCCCTCGCTGCGCGAGTACGCGGCCCGGTACCAGATCAGCACGGCGCGGTTGACCCCGGGCCAGCTGCTGATGCACCCGGGCCCGGTGAACCGCGGCGTCGAGCTGTCCTCCGACGCGATCGACTCCTCACAGGCCCTGCTCGGTGAGCAGGTCAAGGCCGGGGTGGCGGTGCGGATGGCCGTCCTCTACGAGCTGCTCGCCGCCTCGCCGGTCCTGGCGGCGGTGGCATGAGGCGCCTCTACCAGCGTCAGGCGGAGCCGGCGGAGCTGCTGCTTCGCGACGCCCACGTGCTCGACCCGCGGGCTGGCCTCGACGAGCCGCGCGACGTGCTCATCCGCGGCGGGGAGATCGCCGAGCTGGGTCCCTCGGGCTCGCTCAGCGCCCCTCCCGGCGCCGAGGTCATCGACGCGGCCGGCAAGCATGCGTTCCCGGGCTTCGTCGACCCGCACGTGCACCTGCGGACGCCCGGCCAGGAGTACAAGGAGACGATCGGGACCGGCACCGCGGCCGCCGCCGCCGGTGGCTTCTGCTGCCTGATCGCGATGCCGAACACCGCCCCCGTCGTCGACGAGGCAGCCATCCTGCGCTCGCTCGCCGGCGTCGCGGAACGGGACGCGCTCGTGCCGGTGGGCTTCCTGGCCTCGATCACCCGCGGTCTGGAGGGCAACGTGCTCACCGAGATGGCGGAGCTGCGCGACGCGGGCGCGCTCGGCTTCACCGATGACGGCCGTCCGGTCGTCTCGGCCGGGATGCTGCGCAAGGCGCTCCAGTACCAGCGCTTGTGCGGCGGGGTGGTGGCCCTGCACGAAGAGGATCCGGCGCTCTCGGGCGACGGCGTGATGCACGAGGGAGCTGTCTCGGCCCGGCTGGGGATGGCCGGGATCCCGTCGGTGTCGGAGTCGACGATGGTCGCGCGCGACGCCGCCCTCGCCGCCTATGAGGATGCGCGGGTGCACTTCCAGCACCTCTCGTGCGTGGAGTCGGTCGAGGCCCTCGCTCAGGCCAAGGCCGCCGGCGCCCGGGTCAGCGGAGAGGTGTGCCCGCACCATCTGACGCTCACCGACGACGTCGTGCGCACGCTCGACAGCCGCTTCAAGATGAACCCGCCGCTCCGGTCCGAGGCCGACCGGCGGGCGCTGATCTCGGGACTGACGAGCGGCGTCATCGACTGCATCGCCACCGACCACGCGCCGCACGCCCGCCACGAGAAGGAGGTCCCGTTCGAACAGGCGCCGATGGGCACCACCGGTCTGGAGACGGCGTTCGCGGCGCTGTTCACCGAGCTGATCATGCCCGGGGAGATCGAGCTGGCCACGGTGATCGAGCGCATGACCGCGGGCGCAGCGCTCTACGACCTGCCGACCCCCCTGATCGCTCCGGACGAGCCCGCCAACCTGTGCCTGGTCGATCTGGAGGCGCGCTTCGAAGTCGGCGCGCACGGCTACGCGAGCCGGTCGGCCAACTGCTGCTTCCACGGGCGCACGTTCCACAGCCGGGTGGCTCTGACCGTCGCGGCGGGCGCCGTGGCGTTCCGCGCGCCGATGCTCGCCGAGGCCGGCTTCATCGCGTGAACGCGCACGCCGCCACCGCCTACGTCCTGCTCGAGGATGGGGCGCGCTTCGACGGGCTCGCCTGCGGCGGCGAAGGGCACGCCGTGGGCGAGATCGTGTTCACGACCTCGATGTCGGGTTACCAGGAGGCGATCACGGACCCGAGCTACGCCGGTCAGCTGATCACCTTCACGTACCCGCACATCGGCAACTACGGGGTCTCCGATCAGGCGCTCGAGTCCGATCGGATCCACGCTCGCGCCGCGATCATGCGCGCCGCCGTGGACCGCGACGACGCGCCCGGAGCCGAGCGCGGCTGGCTCTCGTGGCTGGTCGACTGCGGCATCCCGGCGATCACCGATCTCGATACGCGGGCGCTCGTCCGCCACCTGCGCGATGCGGGGTCGATGCTCGGCGGCGTGTTCCCGGCGAGCCTCGCGCCGGCTCGTGCGATGGAGCTGATCGCCGCCGAGCCGGCGATGAGCGGACGCGACCTGGCCCGGGAGGTGACCCCCGCCGAGCGGGTCGTGCTCGAGCCGGCCGGAGAGAGCGCGGGCGCCACCGGCCCTCGCATCGCGGTGATCGACACGGGGGTCAAGCTCTCGATCATCCGCAACCTGCGCGCCCGCGGCGCCACGGTCGAGCTTCATCCCTGCACTGCGAGCGCCGCGGAGCTGCTGGCCGGGGACCCCGATGCGTTCTTCCTCGCCAACGGGCCCGGTGACCCGGCGGCGCTCGACTACGTGGTCCAGACGGTCAAGCAGCTCGTGGGCCGGCGCCCGGTGTACGGCATCTGCCTCGGCCACCAGCTGCTGTGCCGTGCGGTGGGGCTGGAGACCTACAAGCTCCCGTTCGGTCATCACGGAGCCAACCACCCGGTCAAGGACCTGACCACCGGCCGGATCGAGATCACCAGCCAGAACCACGGCTTCGCGGTGCTGGGGCCGAGCGGCGCGCGCACGATCGAGCAGGACGAGCCGGTTCGGTGGGAGACCGACTTCGGCGCCGCCGAGCTGACGCACATCAATCTCTACGACCGGACGGTGGAGGGGCTGCGGCTGCTCGACGTCCCGGGCGCGACGGTCCAGTACCACCCCGAGGCGGGACCCGGCCCGCACGACTCGCTGTACCTGTTCGACCGCTTCGTCGACGAGATCCGGGCCGCTTCGGGAAAGGGTCGGCGAAGCCGACCCGGTCAAGCGAGACCTGATGTCGAGCATTCGTCTCAAGACGCGGGGCCGGATGCCCCGCGGAGGTAAATCGATGCCCCGCCGAAATGACATCCACAAGATCCTGCTGATCGGATCGGGGCCGATCGTGATCGGCCAGGCGGCGGAGTTCGACTACTCGGGCACGCAGGCGTGCAAGGTGCTGATGGAGGAGGGCTACGAGGTCGTCCTGGTCAACTCCAACCCGGCCACGATCATGACCGATCCCGAGGTGGCGACTGCGACCTACATCGAGCCGCTGCTCCCTGGCCCGGTGACGCAGGTGATCGAGCGCGAGAAGCCCGACGCGCTGCTGCCCACGCTCGGCGGCCAGACGGCGCTGAACCTGGCCAAGGCGCTGCACGAGGACGGCACGCTCGCCCGTCACGAGGTGGAGCTGATCGGCGCTGACTACGAGGCGATCGACCGGGCCGAGGACCGTGAGCGCTTCCGCAAGACGATGGTCGAGGCGGGACTTCGGGTCCCGGCCTCGAGGATCGCCCACAGCCTCGATCACGCCCGCGCGGCGGTTCCGGAGATCGGGCTTCCGTTCATCGCCCGCCCGGCGTTCACGCTCGGCGGCCGCGGTGGGGGCGTGGTGCGCCACGAGGCCGAGCTCGAGACGGTCGTCGGCCGCGGCATCGCCTCCTCGCCGATCGGTCAGGTGCTGCTCGAGGAGTCGGTGCTGGGCTGGGGCGAGTTCGAGCTCGAGGTGATGCGCGACCGGGCGGACAACGTGGTCATCGTGTGCTCGATCGAGAACCTCGACCCAATGGGCGTGCACACCGGCGACAGCGTCTGCGTCGCCCCCCAGCAGACGCTCACCGACAAGCAGTTCCAGGCCCTTCGCGACCAGGCGATCGCGGTGATCCGGGCGGTCGGCGTCGAAACGGGCGGCTCGAACGTGCAGTTCGCGGTCAACCCGCGCACGGACGAGATCGTGGTGATCGAGATGAACCCGCGGGTCAGCCGCTCCAGCGCGCTGGCCAGCAAGGCAACGGGCTTCCCGATCGCGAAGATCGCGGCCCGGCTGGCGGTCGGCTACACGCTGCAGGAGATCCCCAACGACATCACGCGCGCGACGCCGGCGAGCTTCGAGCCCGCGATCGACTACTGCGTGGTCAAGTGGCCCCGGTTCGCGTTCGAGAAGTTCCCCGGCGCCGAGGCCGGCCTGACGACGCACATGAAGGCCGTTGGCGAGGTGATGGCGATCGGCAGGACGTTCAAGCAGGCCTTCGCCAAGGCGTTGCGCTCCCGCGAGCTCGATCTGATGCTGGCCTCGCCCGAGGATCCCGAGGCGCTCCTCAGCGCGCTTGAGGCGCCCGGCCCGGAGCGCTTCGACCATCTGCTCGAGGCCATGCGCCGAGGCGTCGACCTCGGCGAGCTGGGGCGGCGCACGAGCATCGATCCGTGGTTCCTGCACGAGCTCTCCGAGCTCGCGATCGATCCCGCGGGGGCGTTCGCGGGCGCGCGGACCTACAGGGCGGTCGACACCTGCGCCGCCGAGTTCGCCGCCCGCACCCCCTACTACTACTCGGGCTGGGAGCGCGCGACCGTCGGCGAACCGGCGCATGAGGTCGAGCGCAGGACACGGCCGAGCGTCGTGATCCTCGGCTCCGGGCCCAACCGCATCGGCCAGGGGATCGAGTTCGACTACTGCTGCGTGCACGCCGCCCAGACCGTGCGCGAGTCCGGTCGGGACGCGGTGATGATCAACTGCAACCCCGAGACGGTCTCGACCGACTACGACACCTCTGACCGGCTCTACTTCGAGCCCCTCACCCTCGAGGACGTGCTTGCAGCCTGCGAGGTCGAGCAGCAGCCGGATGATTCGAGCACCGCGCATTCAGGCGAGGCCGGAGGCCGAGCGCGCGGCATGCTCGAAGGAGTCGTGGTCCAGTTCGGCGGCCAGACTCCGCTCAAGCTCGCCGCCGGGCTGCACGCGGCCGGGGTCCCGATCCTGGGCACGAGCATCGATGCGATCGATCTCGCCGAGGACCGCTCCCGCTTCGGGCCGCTGCTGGATCGGCTGGGATACAGGGCCCCGCCGTACGCGACCGCACAGTCCGCGCAGGAGGCCCTCGACCGGGCTCCCGAGGTCGGCTTCCCGCTGCTGGTGCGACCGAGCTACGTGCTCGGCGGCCGTGCGATGGAGATCGTCTACGACGTCGACGGACTGCGGAGCTACCTGGAGCGCGTCGGCGCCCACGCTCACAACGCCATCTACCTCGACCGCTTCCTCGAGGACTCGATCGAGATCGACGTGGATGCCCTGTGCGACGGGACCGACGTCTGGATCGCCGGCGTCATGCAGCACGTCGAGGAGGCCGGAGTCCACTCCGGGGACTCCGCCTGCGT
The DNA here is from genome assembly GCA_017882465.1 of Solirubrobacteraceae bacterium. Taxonomy (GTDB): domain Bacteria; phylum Actinomycetota; class Thermoleophilia; order Solirubrobacterales; family Solirubrobacteraceae; genus Palsa-465. Next base: position 22,139 of record JADGPN010000018.1, on the reverse strand, counting down.
GATCCCGCCGCACGCGCTGGGCGAGGAGATGCTGACGCTGATCCGGGACCAGACGGCCGGGGTCGCCAGGGCGCTCGGAGTGGTCGGGCTGCTGAACGTCCAGTTCGCGATCCAGGGCAACGGCCTGTATGTGATCGAGGCCAACCCGCGCGCCTCGCGCACGGTCCCGTTCGTGTCCAAGGCGATCGGGCTGCCGCTGGCCAAGCTGGCCACACGGGTGCTGCTCGGAAAGCGGATCGCGGACCTCGAGCTGCCCGAGGACACGACCAACGGGCACGTGTGCGTGAAGGAGGTCGTGCTCCCGTTCGACCGCTTCGCCGGGGCCGATGCGCTGCTGGGCCCGGAGATGCGCTCGACGGGCGAGGTGATGGGGATCGCCCGCGACTTCCCGACCGCCTTCGCCAAGGCCCAGGCGGCCGCCGGGGCGAAGCTGCCCGCGGCCGGCACCGTGTTCCTCACCGTCGCCGACGGCGACAAGGCGGCGGCCACCGGCATCGCCACGACGCTCTACGACCTCGGCTTCCGGATCATCGCCACCAGCGGCACGGCTCAGGCGGTCAGGCGAATGGGCATCCGCGCGGAGACGATCAACAAGATCGGCGAGGGCTCGCCCCACGTCGTCGATTGGATCGAGCGCGGCGAGGTGGACCTCGTGATCAACACGCCCGTCGGGACCGGGGCCCGAACCGACGGCTATGAGATCCGCTCGGCGGCGATTGCGCGCGGGATTCCGTGCATCACGACGATGGCGGGCGGGATGGCGGCAGCCCGCGCGATCGCCGCCGCCCGGCGCGGCGAGCCGGAAGTGCTCTCCCTTCAGGAGATCCACTCGCGTCCCAGCACGGTCACGTGAGCGAACGCACCGTGGCGCCGTTCGGGCGGCGAGCCGCCCGCGTCCTCGATCGCCGCCGGTGCGGCTCCTACGTCGTGCTGCGCTGCGCCGACCCCGAGGGCCCGAGGCCGCAGGGGGGTCAGTTCTACATGCTCACTGCCGCCGAGCGGTGGGGAGGAGGGGCCGGGGAGCGCCCGTTCCTGCCGCGTGCGTTCAGCGTGCTGCGGGCGCGGACCGGCCCGGGTGGAACCGAGCTCGAGTTCCTGCTCGAGGACGTCGGCCCGGGGACCAAGCGGCTGTGCGAGCTCGGCCCCGGCGACGAGCTGCTGCTCCTCGGCCCACTGGGGGCCGGGTTCGAGCCCCCCGCGGCCGGGCGCCGGCCGCTCCTCGTCGGTGGCGGGGTCGGCATCGCTCCGCTGGCCATCTGGCAGGACGAGCTCGGCGCGGCGACGCCCGCGCTGCTGGGCTTCCGGGACGCCGCGCGCGCCAAGGGCGCCGCTCTGTTGCACGCAGCCGTGGTCGCCACCGACGATGGCAGCATCGGCCACCATGGCCTCGTGACCGAACTGCTGGAGGCCGAGCTCGACTCGAGTCCGGCCGCCGTCGTCTACACGTGCGGGCCGCCACCGATGCTGGAGGCCGTCCGCGCGCTGTGCGCCGAGCGCTCGACCGAGGCCCAGCTCGCGCTCGAGTCCGGCATGGCGTGCGGATTCGGGGCCTGCTTCGGGTGCGTGGTGCCCACCCGGACCGGCCTCGTCCGGCTCTGCATCGAGGGACCCGTGATCGACGCCTCGAGGCTCGAGACGGCGATCGTGGCCGGAGCCGGGCATTGAGCGGCATGGCGCTGATGGAACCGGTCGACTTGTGCGGCATCGAGCTCGCCCATCCGGTGATCAACGCCTCGGGCACCTTCGACGCGATCGCCGCTCGCAGAGCATTCGGCGACGCGCTCGCCGAGCAGTTTCCGTTCGCGGCTTTCGTGTCCAAGACGGTCACCCTGGCCCCGCGGGAGGGCAACCCGCCCCCGCGCCTGTGGGAGCTGGCCGCCGGCATGATCAATTCGATCGGCCTTCCCAACAAGGGCCTCGAGCGATACCTGAGCGAGGATCTGCCGGAGCTCACCGGCCTGTTGCCAGTGCCGCTGGTCGTGAATGTGATGGGATTCTCGATCGATGAGGTGGCTCAGCTGGTGAGTGCGTTCGCCGAGCGCGAGGAGGTGGCGGCGCTGGAGCTGAACGTCTCATGCCCGAACGTCGAGACCGGCCTGATGATGGGCGCCGAGCCGGGCGAGGTCTCCGCCCTGCTCGAGCGGGTCAGGCCCCTCACCGCCAAGCCGCTGATCGTCAAGCTGACGCCCAACGCCACCGATGTGGCGGCCGTGGCCCGCGCCGCCGAGGACGCCGGGGCCAGCGCGATCTCGCTGATCAACACGATCCGCGGAATGGCGCTCGACCCCCGCTCCGGGGAGCCCTGGCTGGGGGGTGTCACGGGCGGCATTTCCGGCCCGGCGGTCAGAGCAGCGGCCCTGGCGCAGGTGTATTCGGTGTCACGGGCCGTGAAAATCCCTATCGTGGGCATGGGTGGCATCCAGAGCGGTCAGAATGCGCTCGACCTGCTCCGTTCCGGGGCCACGGTCGTGGCTGTGGGCACGGAGAGCTTCCGCGATCCGGCCGCAGGCGCTCTGGTGGCTCGGGAGCTGGCCGGTCTGGCCGCAAACAGCGACGTTTCTTTCCTTACGTAAGCGACAGGTTGGCTAACAGCTCATGAAAGGCCCTGCAAAACTCCGCTATTCCCGTAACCAGGCTCGACGATGCTCAACCTCAGGTTGAGGTTGAGTAAAATTGCCCCCGAATTTGCAGCCATAGGCCTTGAACGCCCAGCCCGACGATGTAGACTCGCCGCCCATGCCGCCGGTCAGTGAGTCGCCCACCAAACCTGTCGCCGCGCCCGAACGGTCGCTCGTGCAGCGCATGGAGGCCCTCCAGCGCGCCAACGACATCCGTAGCCGCCGGGCTCAGCTCAAGCGCGATCTCAAGGCCGGCCGGCAGCCGATCCACGAGCTGCTGCTGAATCCGCCGGAATACCTGGAAACCGCGAAGGTCTTCGATCTTCTGCTGGCCGTGCCGAAGTACGGACGCGTCAAGGTGAACCGGATTCTGACCCAGTGCCGGATCTCTCCGAGCAAGACGATGGGCGGGCTCTCGCAGCGCCAGCGCACTGAGCTCGTGACGCTGCTGCGCCGCTAGCACCGACCGGGCACAGCCCACCAGCGCTTGGCCAAGGTGTTCGTGATCACCGGACCGTCCGGGGTGGGCAAGGGGACGCTGATCCGCGGGCTGCTGGAGCGCACGCCTGAGCTCGAGCTCTCGGTCTCCGCCACCACCCGCAGGCCGAGGCCGGGGGAGGAGGACGGGATCGCTTATCACTTCCTCACCGACGCAGAATTCGATCGCCGTGTCGACGCAGGAGATTTCGTCGAGCACGCCATATATTCGGGTAACCGCTACGGGACGCTCCGCTCCGAGCTCGAACGGCGCCTGGCGGTGGGGGCGCCGGTGGTGCTGGAGATCGAGGTCGAGGGAGCCCGGCAGGTGCGCGCGGCGATGCCTGCGGCCATTCAGGTGTTCATCGCCCCCCCGTCCCGCGACGCCCTGCGAGCGCGCCTGGTCGGGCGCGGCACCGACGATCCGGACCAGGTCGACGAGCGCATGCGCACCGCCGAGCGGGAGCTCGGCGCCCAACCGGAATTCGGCCACGTGGTCGTCAACGACCGGCTCGAGGCGGCCACCGATGAGCTGGCCCGGATCGTCTCCGGTGCGCTGGGCGGCGAGGCCGGATGAGGACCCCGCTACGCTTTCAGTTCCCATTCACAAAGGAACTCTCTTGATCTCACCCCGCATCGACAAGCTGCTCGAGCACGTCGACTCCGATTACGCGAGCGTGATCGTGGCCGCCAAGCGCGCGCGACAGATCAACTCGTACTATCACAACCTCGGCGAAGGCACGTTCGACGAGTTCCCGCCGCCGATGGTCGACACGCGCTCCAAGAACTACCTGACGATCGCCCTCGAGGAAGTCGCTCAGGGCAAGATCAAGTATCACTACCGGTAAGGTCGGCTACGCCGACCGGTTAAGCGATGCCGGACGCGGAGCATCCAGGTCGGAACGCGGGGCCGGACGCCCCGCGGAGAGGTCGGCGAAGCCGACCCGGTCAAGCGAGACGGGATGTCGAGCATTCCTGTCAGGACGCGGGGCCGGACGCCCCGCGGGGGTGACCCCTCCGTGGCCCGGTTGCTCCTCGGCGTGAGCGGCGGGATCGCGGCCTATAAGGCGATCGAGACCGCGCGCCTGGCGATTCGCGCCGGGCACACGGTCCGGGTGATCCAGACACCGACGAGCAAGCGCTTCGTCGGGACCGCTTCGTTCGAGGCGATCACGGGCGCGCCGGTGCTGAGCAGCGAGTTCGAGCCTGACCCGGCGCGCGGGTCCTATCCGGGCGAGCCGCTCCCCGAGCGGGCGCCGATCAACCACCTGGCGCTGGTGGAACGCGCCGAGTTGTTCCTGATCGCCCCGGCGACGGCCAACACGATCGCCAAGCTCGCCCATGGGCACGCCGACAACCTGCTGAGCACCGCGGCGCTGGCCGCCGCGTGTCCGCTCGTGATCGCGCCGGCCATGAACAACCGCATGTACCTGCACCCGGCGACCCAGGCCGGGCTGGAGCTGCTCGAGCGGCGCGGTGTCACGATCATCCCGCCCGAGGAGGGCGAGCTGGCCTCCCACGGCGAGCACGGGATCGGACGGCTGGCCCAGCCGGAGCAGATCCTCGCCGCCTGCGAGCGCCTCCTGAGCGCCGGGGCGAGTCCCGATGGGTGGGCCGGGGTCAGGGTCCTGGTGACGGCCGGCGGCACCCGCGAGCCGATCGACAGCGTGCGCTTCATCGGCAACCGATCATCGGGGCGGATGGGCTATGCGCTCGCGGCCGAGGCGGCCCGCCGGGGAGCCGAGGTGACCGTGGTCGCCGCGAACGTGTCGCTGGCGCCACCACCGCGGTCTCGAGTGATCGAGGTGCAGACGGCCGCCGAGCTCAAGCTGGCCTGCGAGCGGCAGTTCGAGTCCTGCGACGTGCTGCTGATGTCGGCCGCCGTCGCCGACTTCCGGCCCGCCCGTCCCGCGGCCACGAAGCTGAAGAAGGACGCCGAGGCACTCACCAGCATTGAGCTCGAGCCGACCGAGGATGTGCTCGGCGCTCTGTCCGAGCGCCGCCGCCCCGATCAGCTGCTGGTCGGGTTCGCTGCTGAGCACGGCGACGGGGCACTCGAGTACGGGCGCGGTAAGCTCGCCCGCAAACGCCTGGATGCGATCGTGGTCAACGACATCTCGCGGGCGGGGATCGGCTTCGACGTCCCCGAGAACGAGGTCGTGATCCTGTCCGCCTCGGGCGAGCGCCAGGTGGGGAAGACCAGCAAGGAACGCGTCGCGCAGGCGGTGCTCGACGAGGTCGAGACGCTGCGCCGGGAGAGGAAGGGGAGCAATGGAGCCGCCGGAGCCACGACCGCCGGTCGCATCACACGAGTGTGACGCCGCCGCCGCCATCGCGCGGCGGATCGCGGACAACGTCTCGCGCGCCGTGCAGGTGACGCCCGAGACCCTGACCCACGTACTCGTCGCGATGCTGGCGGAGGGCCACGTGCTGGTCGAGGACTATCCGGGAGTCGGAAAGACGGCGCTGGCCCGGGCGATCGCGCGCTCGATCGACTGCCAGTTCGCGCGGATCCAGTGCACATCGGACCTGCTGCCGGCCGACGTCGTCGGCGCCAACGTCTACGACCAGCGCGAGCAGCGCTTCGAGTTCCGCCCCGGACCCGTGTTCGCCAACGTGGTGCTGGTCGACGAGATCAACCGCGCCTCGCCCAAGACGCAATCGGGCCTGCTCGAGTGCATGCAGGAGCGACGCGTCACGGTCGACGTTCACACGCACGAGCTGGCCCGTCCGTTTCTCGTGCTGGCCACGCAGAACCCGATTGAGTACGAGGGCACCTACCCGCTTCCCGAAGCTCAGGTCGACCGCTTCATGGTCCGCATCTCGCTCGGCTATCCCGCTCCGGAGGCTGAGGCGGGAATGCTGGCCGATCACGAGGCCGGAGACAGGGTGCTGGGGCTCGGACCCGTGGTCAGCGCCGGCGAGGTGCTCGCGGCGCAGGACACGGCGGCCCGCGTGCGGGCCTCCGAACCCCTCCGCGACTACATCGTGAAACTGCTCTGGCGCACGCGTGAGGATCCTCGGGTCGATCTCGGCGCCAGTCCGCGCGCGGGGCTGATGCTGCTCCGGGCCGCCAAGGCCAACGCGATGATCCACGGACGCGACCACACGCTTCCCGATGACGTTCAGGCGCTCGCCGAACCGGTCCTGGCCCACCGGCTCGTGCTCGCGCCGGAGGCGGCCCGCGCCGCGGCGGGCGACGTGGTCGCCGATGCGATCTCGGCGGTGCGGGCGTTGTAGTGCGACGAGCGCTCGGCATCGCCGTGGCTGGAGTGGCGCTGACGCTGATCGCCTTTCTGTTCGACACCTCGCCGCTGTTCGTGCTCGGAGCGGGACTCGGCTTGCTCGGAATCGCGACTCCGGCCTGGATCTTCCTGGCCTCGCGGGGCGCCGGCATCGAGCGCCGGCTCGATGACCGCCGAGTGATCGAGGACGAGCCGCTCGAGGCCTTGATCGAGGTCCGCGTGGGCCGCCTGCGCCTGCCCTGCGCCGAGGTGCTGGAACCGCTGGCGACGGGTCCGATCCCGCTCGCGCCTCGTTCCCGGGCGGCCACGATCAGGGTCGTGGTCCGCTTCGATCGCCGCGGACGCCGCAAGCTCGAGCCGCCCTCGCTGATCGTCCACGACCCGCTCGACATCGCCCGGATCGTGCGCTGCGGGGGTGAGCGGCCGCGAGAGCTGATGGTGCTGCCCCGGACGATGCCGGTCAACTGGGCGCAAGGCGCCCGAGGAGACCGCCGCAGCCAGGTCGCGGCCTTCGCGCGCTCGGAAGCGCTGGCGGCCGTCGACCTCGACGGGCTGCGGCCCTACCGGCCGGGAACGCCGGCCTCGCGCATCCACTGGCAGGCGCTGGCTCGAGGCGCCGGCCTGCTCGAGCGGCGTCTGCAGGCAGAGGGTGACACCCGCCCGCTCGTGGTCCTCGACGCCGGCGGCGACGCCCGCATCGAGGACATCGACGCCGCGGTGCGCGCGGCGGCATCGCTGACCCTGGAGCTGGCGCGCGAGGGTGGCTGCGCGCTGCTGCTCCCGGGCGAACGGCGGCCCACCCCGATCGAGCGCGATCTGGCCAGCTGGCCCGCCGCCCACGTGCGGCTGGCGCTGGTGGCCGGCGGCCCGGGATCCCCGGCGCCGATGCTCGGGGCTCAGACGCGCGTGGGACCTGTCATCCATGTCGCTGCACTGCCGCTGGAGCGGCTGCCCCCGGCGGTGCTGGGGATCGCTCGGGGCGCGCGTGTGCTCGTGGTCCCCGGGCCCCCGGATGCGGAGCAGCGGGCCGGGGCGCGAGCGCCGGGCTCGAATCGGCCGCTTCGGCCGAGCTTCGAGGTCGCCGGCTGCCGCGGCTACGTGCTGCGGTCACGGCCGGGGGAGCGGGCGGCATGAGCGCCGTCGGCGAGACCGTCACCGTCCTCGGGTCGGGGCGCCCGGGCCGCGCCGGGCGTCACAACTCGAGCGCGGCTCCGCGAACCGCAGCGACGCGTCCGGTGATCAGCCTGGCGGCGTTCGCGGCGCTCGGTCTCTATGGCGTCTCGCGCTGGGCGATCCTGCTCACGCCGAGGCCGACCTCGCGGATGCTGGGGCTGCTCGCGCTCGCGACCTTGACCGCGGGCGTCCTCGGCGGGGCCATGCGACGAGGTCGGGTTCTGCGGGCGCTGTCGTGGGTCGGGGCTGTGCTCGCCTGCCTGGCCGCGCTGGCGCTGGCCGGCGTGCCCGTGTCCCTGATCGTTCACGCGCATCCGCGCGCCATCGCCTCGGGCATCTCCGACGGCCTGGGCGCGCTGCCGCGCGTTCTGGTGCCCTACAACGGCGTCGACCACTGGGTCGAGGTCGTGATCCCGCTCGGCGCCGCGGTGCTGCTGATGGACGGCGCCCTGGTGCTGGCCTTCGCTCCGCGCTCGCTCGGAGACGCGCGCCGCGCGGCGGCCGCCATGCCCCTGATCGCCCTGGCGGTCGTCCCCTCGACCCTGATCCGCCCCTCCGCTCCGTATCTGCACGGCCTGCTGCTGCTCGGCCTGGTCGCCGCTCTGGTCTGGGGCGAGCGGCTGGGCCGCCGGGAGGCGACGGCGGTGCTGGTGACGCTGACCCTCGCGGGGGCGGGCGCGCTGGTCCTCGGCCCGTCGCTGGACCGCCGCCGCCCGCTGCTGAACTACCAGGGGCTGGCGGGGGCGTTCGCGCCGACCAACATCGAGTCCTTCGACTGGTCCCAGCGCTACGGGCCGCTCTACTGGCCCCAGACCGGCCGCCAGGTGATGTCCGTCAAGGCCCTCCATCCGGACTACTGGAAGGCCGAGAACCTCGACGTCTTCAACGGCGTCGACTGGGTCGCGGGATCGCTCGAGTCAGCCGCAGCGATCCCGCCGCCCGACCAGGATGCCATCTCGCGCTGGACGGAGAACCTTCAGGTGTCGATCCAGGGCATGAGGACCACCGACGTGATCGCGGCCGGGTTCACGATCCAGCCGCCCGACCAGGTGCCCCAGGGCGTGATGCCCGGCGACAGCCCCGGCACCTGGATGGCCGCCACCGACCTGCAGCCCGGGGATTCCTACTCCGTGACCACGTATTCGCCGCACCCCACCGACGTCGCGCTGGCGGCGACCGCGGGGGAGGCCTACCCCCAGCTCTATCTCGCCGGCTACCGTGCGATCACGCTGCCGGCCTCAGCCCCCGGAGGCCCGGCGCCGGGGCAGGTGCTGTTCCCGCCGTTCGGCACCCATGCGCCGGTGTATCGCGTGGCCGGAACCGCGAGCGCGGACGGCGCGGCCGAGATGCAGGCCTCGCCGTACGCGGGCGCGTACGCGCTCGCGCAGCGACTGGCCAAGGGCGCCAGGACGCCAATCGCGTTCGTCAACCGAGTGCAGCGGTATCTCGCGCACGGCTTCGTCTACCGCCAGAACGCGCCCCGCCACCGGTATCCGCTGGAGAGCTTCCTGTTCCACGACAAGCTCGGCTACTGCCAGCAGTTCTCGGGCGCGATGGCGTTGCTGCTGCGCATGGGAGGGGTCCCGGCGCGGGTGTCGGCCGGATTCACCAGCGGCACCTACGATCAGAACCTTCACCAGTGGGTGGTCCTCGACCTCGACGCCCACGCCTGGGTCGAGGCCTGGTTCCCGCGCTACGGGTGGGTCCGCTTCGATCCGACGCCCGCGGCGGCGCCTGCACTGGGAGGCCGCGGCACGCTCATCACGCCGCACGTTCCCCCGGCGGTGCGGCCAACGCGGGTCAGCTGCACCGGGGAATCCACGACATCCCCGCCCCGTCCCGCGCCGGGGCCGGGGGCGGCGGATCATCGGTCCCCCTGATCTTGGGCGCCCTGGCGCTGCTGGGCGCGCTGGCGGCCGTGGCGGTCCTGGCCGTGAAGCGACTGCAGGGCGGGCACGAGGATCCGGTCGTCTCAGAGCTCGAGCGCGCCCTCGCCCGCAGCGGCCGGCCGCTGGCTCCCGGCACCACGCTGCGAGAGCTCGAGCACCGCTTCCGCTCCTCGCCGGGCGCAGCAGGCTACGTCCGGGCGCTGCGACTCGAGCGCTATGGCGGCGCCGGCGAGCCGCCGACTCGGGCGCAGCGGCGTGCGCTGCGTGCCCGGCTGGCCGAGGGACTCGGCCCCACGGGTCGCCTGCGGGCGTTGTGGGCGCTTCCGCCGTGGCCCGCTCCAGGGAGCCTGACGGGCTTGCGGTCCGTCCTAAAATCGAATCATGGACGACGTGTATGAGCTGTTCCGGCGCGGGACCGAGCTGCTCGAGGCCGGGCATCACCACCAGGCGACGATTCCGCTCTCCCGGGCGCGTGACCTGGCGCCCGACAAGAGCTCGATTCGCGAAGCGCTGGGCCGGGCCCTGTTCCACACCCAGCGCTACGAGCAAGCCGCGGCCGAGTTCCAGGCCGTGATCGATCGCGCGCCGACCAACGACTATGCGCTGTTCTGCCTGGGGCGCTCGCTACAGCAGCTCGGCCGCCACGCCGAAGCCCGCCAGCCGCTGGTGCTGGCGGCCTGCCTGCAGCCCGCCCGGCGCGACTACCGGCTGTACCGCGACCGCGCAAGAGCGGCGGCCGCGGGCTCGTGAGCGAGCGGGCTCGCAGGCCGGTTTGCAGCAGCGTTGCGCCCCGTGCAGGCCCGCTGCCTCGGTGCTACCCTGCAACCACAGCTTTCGCGCCGGGACGATTCCCGGTGGACGTACCGAAAGTGGGCGCCCGCCCGCTTTTTTTTATGACTTTTGTGAACACGGGAGGTGACAGTGAGCGCGCTTCAGACGGAGATCGAAGCTCGGCTGCGAGAGGCCGAGCCCGAGGTCGAGGTGCTGCTTGCCGAACTGGTCTCGGGCAGCACTCTTCGTCTGTTCATCGACCACCCGGACGGCGTCACGCTCGCGGTGTGCGAGCGGGTCACCGGGCATCTCGGCGACTACCGCGACCGGTATTCGCTCGAGGTCTCCTCGCCGGGCCAGGATCGTCCTCTGACCAAGCCACAGCACTACACGCGCTTCCTCGGCAGGCATGCTCGAGTGCGGCTGCGCGACGCGCGTGACGGACACAAGAGCCTCACCGGAGAGCTCGTCGGCGCCTCTGACCGAGATGTGACGATCGCCGCCGAGACGGGCGTCGTGACCATTCCCTATGCCGAGATCGTCCGCTCCAACCTCGTCCCGGGAGAGTAAGCCCATGTCCAAGGAGATCGTGGAAGCAGTACGGGGCCTCGCAGCGGAGAAGAACATCTCCAGCGAGAAGCTGATGGAGGCGCTCGAGGATGCGCTGCTGTCGGCGTACAAGAAGACACCCGGATCCGCGCCCTACGCGAAGGTCGAGATGGACCGCGACAGTGGCGACTTCATCGTCTGGGAGCTGAAGATCCCACCGGAGCTCGAGGAGCAGCTGCTCGTCGAGTCGACGGTCGATCAGCCGCCCACGGTCGATCCCGAGACCGGCGAGATGCGCGAGCCCCCCGAGCCGGAGATCGACCTCGAGAAGCTCAAGGAGTACGAGGATCAGATCGAGACCGAGGACGTCACGCCGCACGACTTCGGGCGCATCGCCGCCCAGACCGCCAAGCAGGTGATCCTGCAGCGGATCCGCGAAGCTGAGCGCGACATGATGTTCGAGGAGTACCGCGACCGCGTGGGCGAGCTGATCACCGGCATCGTGCAGCAGTCGGATTCGCGCTACACGCTGGTGCAGCTCCGCGAGCGCGTCGAGGCCCTGCTGCCCAAGTCGGAGCAGGTCGACGGCGAGCGCTACGACCACTCCCAGCGCATCAAGGCCGTGATCAAGGATGTCTCCAACTCGACCAAGGGCCCGAGCATCATCGTCTCCCGTCGCGACCCCGAGCTGATCAAGTCGCTGTTCGAGCTCGAGGTCCCGGAGATCGCCGACGGCCTCGTCGAGATCACCGGCGTCGCCCGCGAGCCCGGCTACCGCTCCAAGATCGCCGTCGTCTCCCATGTTGACGGCGTCGACCCCGTCGGCGCCTGCGTCGGCCCGCGCGGATCGCGGGTCAGGATGGTCGTCTCCGAGCTGCGCGGCGAGAAGATCGACATCATTCCCTACAACGACGAGCCGGCCCGATTCGTGGCCAAGGCGCTGTCGCCCGCCCGCGTGCGCGAGGTCCTCGTGGACGACGCCAACAAGCAGGCGACAGTGATCGTCCCTGACGACCAGCTGTCGCTGGCGATCGGCCGTGAGGGGCAGAACGCGCGGCTCGCCGCGCGACTGACCGGCTGGCGGGTCGACATCCGCTCGGAGACCGAGTTCGCGGCCGAGGAGGCGGAGCACGGCTACGAGCAGGAGGAGGCCCAGGGACGCTGCGCGGCGATCCTGTCCAACGGCCGCCGCTGCCCGAATGCGGCGCTCCCCGGCTCTCGGTATTGCGGCATCGAAGCCCACCAGGCGCTGGCCGGCAAGGACACCGATCAGGTCGTCGACGGCGCCGGCGAGGGCGAAGCCGACAACGGCGCGGCGGGCTCGCCTGAGACCGAACCGGCAGAGGGCGCAGCATCGTAGGCCCCGCGGGACCGGGGGGCCGTCGCAGCTGGCCTGTGCCCCTACACTGGAACAGCAGATGAAAAAGCGTGTACACGAGATAGCGAAGGAACGTGGCCTGCCGGCCAAGGACGTGCTCGCACGCCTCAAGGCGGGAGGACTCGACGTCAAGGCCGCATCGTCAGCCGTCGACGAAGCGGCGGCGCTCGCCGTGCTCGGAAACGGTGGCGCAGCGCCGGCCACGACCGCGAAGGCGCCTCCGGCCGCCAAGGCTCCGAGCACCGCCAAGGATGGATCGGCGGCGAACAAGGCCCCGGCGGCCGCGAAGGCCCCAGCGGCCGCCAAGGCTCCCGCCGCCGACGCTCCGGCGGCGGCCGAGGGCACGCAGGCTCCGCCCGCTCCGCCCGCGGCGAATGTGGCGGCTCCGGCCGACCCCGCGCCCGCCAAGACCGAGCCGGCACCGGCACCGGCACCCGACGACGGCTCGGCCGGTGCTGCGCCTCCGAACGGCGAGCAGGGACACAAGCGCCCGACGCGGGACTCGCTGCAGGGCGAGCGCGCCCCCGGCATCGCGGGCGGCCGCCGCCGGGTGGTCATCGACTCACAGGCCTCGCGCCGCGCCCCGGGCGGCGGACCGGGCCAATCGAACCAGCCGCCGCGGCGCCAGCGTCGCGGGCGCCGTCGGCGTGGCGTCTACGACGAAGAGGCCGAGTCGCGTCCGGCGGCCTCGCGCACCGCCCTCGCCGAGCCGAACACTGTCCGGATCAACTCCGGCTCGACCGTCAAAGGCGTGGCCGAGTACCTCGACGTGCCGCTGGCGGAGATCATGAAGAAGCTGATGCAGCTCGGCGAGATGAAGACCGTCACGCAGACGCTATCGGACGAGTCGATCCTGGTGCTCGCGTCCGAGCTCGGCCGCGAGGTCGAGATCGTCCACTCCGAGGACGAGGAGATCTCCGAGCCGGTGTTCAACGACGCCGAGGAGGACCTCGTCGACCGGCCGCCCGTGGTCACGATCATGGGCCACGTCGATCACGGCAAGACGTCGCTGCTCGATGCGATCCGGGAGACCGAGGTGGCAGCGGGCGAGGCCGGCGGCATCACCCAGCACATCGGCGCCTACCAGGTCCATCACGGCGACAAGACCGTGACGTTCCTCGACACGCCGGGCCACGAGGCGTTCACCGCTATGCGTGCCCGAGGCGCCAAGGCCACCGACATCGCGGTGATCGTCGTCGCCGCCGATGACGGCGTGAAGCCTCAGACCCAGGAGGCCGTCGACCACGCCAAGGAGGCCGAGGTGCCGATCCTGGTGGCCGTCAACAAGATCGACAAGGAGGGCGCGCAGCCCGACCGCGTGCGCACTGAGATGACCCAGCTCGGCCTGCAGCCGGTCGAGTGGGGCGGTGACACCGAGTTCGTGGACGTGTCGGCCAAGACCAAGCAGGGTCTCGACGACCTGGTGGAGACGATCCTGGTCATGGCCGAGGTGGAGGAGCTTCGCGCCAATCCGAGCGCCGCCGCCTCTGGCACGGTGATCGAGTCCAAGCTCGATCCCGGCCGTGGACCGGTCGTCACGATCCTGATCGGCCGCGGCACGCTCGAGGTCGGAGACGCCCTCGTGGCCGGCGCCCATTGGGGCCGCGTGCGGGCCATGAACGACTTCCTCGGCAACCGCGTGCAGCAGGCGCTCCCCGGAGAGCCGGTCGAGGTGCTCGGGTTTGACGGCGTGCCCGAGGCCGGCGAGCATGTTCGGGTCGTCGACCACGACCGTCGGGCCCGCCAGCTCGCGGGTGAGCGCGCGACCCGGCTGAAGACCGAGTCGCTGGCTCGCCGCAGCGGCAAGAAGATCTCACTGGAGGACATCTTCAAGCGCGGCCTGCAGGAGCTGAACCTGGTCATCAAGTCCGATGTCGCCGGTTCGCTGGAGGCGATCGAGGACGAGATCGCCAAGCTGCCCCAGGACGAGGTGTCGGTGAACGTGATCCGGCGCGCCGTCGGCGCGGTGACCGAGTCCGACGTGATGCTGGCCGCCGCCTCCGACGCGGTGATCCTGGCCTTCAACGTGCGACCGGTCGGGGATGCCCGCGCGGTGGCCGAGCGCGAGGGCGTGGAGATCCGTCACTACTCGGTGATCTACCGCGCGATCGAGCAGCTGCGCAGCGCGATGCAGGGCATGCTCGCCCCCGAAGAGGTGGAGGAGTCGCTCGGGTCGGCCGAGGTCAGGCAGATCTTCCGCGCCTCGCGCGTCGGGACGATCGCGGGCTGCCACGTCACCGAGGGCAAGATCACCCGCGGCTCGAAGGTCCGGCTGGTCCGCGACGGGACCGTGGTCTACGACGGCGAGATCGGGAGCCTGCGCCGCTTCAACGACGACGTGCGCGAAGTCGCTGCCGGGTTCGACTGCGGGATCGTGCTCAAGGACTTCGCCGACGTCAAAGAAGGCGACGTGTTCGAGACCTACGCTACGCGCCAGGTCGAGCGCGAGCTGGCCTAGGCTGAGCTCGACGGGCGCGTGCTGTGTCCGGGAGCGGCTTTGTCGCCGTCCTCGTGATCGAGCTTCACTTTCCCGACGTGGAGAGCCTCAAGGGCAAGCGCAGGGAGCTCTCGTCGGTCAAGGCGCAGCTCCACAGTCGGCACGGCGCAGCGGTGTCGGAGACCGGCCACCAGGATCTGTGGCAGCGCTCCACGCTGACCGCGGCGCTCACCGGCGGCTCGCTGGCGACGCTCAGCAGCGCGGCCGACAACGTCGAGCGATGGCTGGACGCGCGCTTCCCGCAGGGGGTCAGCGTCGAGCGTCTGGTGGCCTCCGTGGAGGACCTGCGCCAATGAACCGCACCGTACCGTCAAGCAAGCCCGAGGATGGGTAGGATGGCAAGCCCCCGGATGCGGCGCGTCGATGAGGCCGTGCGCGCTGTTCTCAGTGATGCGATCGCCACTCAGCTCAAGGACCCGCGCGTGGGATTCGTCACCGTGACCTCCGTTAAGACAAGTCCCGACCTTCGACACGCCCGCGTCTACGTCAGCGTCCTCGGCGATGACGACGTGCGTGCCGAGAGCCTCGACGGGCTGCGCTCGGCGCACGGCTTTCTCCAGCGCCGGGTGGCCTCCGAGCTGGTGCTCAAGCACACCCCGACGCTGACCTTCGCCTACGATGAGTCGGTCGATCGCGGCATGAGGATCACCGAGCTGCTCCAGGACGAGGCGGCTCCTGAGGCATGAGCGAGAACGGTCGCCAGTCCAGCCGCGACGAGGTGCTCGACGAGCTCCGCGGGGCGGAGAAGGTCATCGTCGTCACGCACGAGAATCCCGACGGCGACGCCCTCGGCTCACTGATCGCGATGCAGGAGATCCTGACCGCGGTCGGCAAGGACGCGGTCATGTTCATGGACTCGGGCGAGTTCCCGCTGCCCTACGAATACCGATTCTTCCCGCTCCCGGGGCTCGTATCGACGCCGCCCGACGACCTCGGCGAGCGCACGATCGTGTTTCTCGACTGCGGGAGCCTCGACCGTAACCCGGCGGAGGCACTCAAGCCACCGGACGGACGGATCCTCAACATCGACCATCACCACGACAATACCCGCTTCGGGACGGTGAACCTGGTCGACCCGGAGGCTTCGTGCACGGCGGAGATCGTGTGGGACCTGCTGCACGGCCTCGGGGTGGAGCCGACGATCACGATCGCCGAGGCGCTGTATGTGGGCCTGATCACGGACACGGGGCGCTTCATGTACGAGAACACGGGCACCCGCGCCCACGAGATGGCGGCCGAGCTGATCGGCGCCGGCGTCGACGTGCACGAGATCTACCGGCGCGTGTACGAGGGGATTCCGTACGGCAAGCTCGCGCTGCTGGCGCGCGGGCTGGCCAAGGTCGAGCGCTACGACGAGGGCCGGCTGACGCTCACCTCTCTGACCGCCCAGGACTTCACCGAGTCCGGGGCCGAGGAGAGCTACTCGGAGGGCGTCATCGATCACCTCAGGGCCGTCCAGGGCACGGCGGTGGCCGCGCTGGTGCGCGAGCGAATCGGCGCCGCCGAGGACGCGCCGCCGATCAAGGTGTCGCTGCGCTCCGGGGACGAGCGCATCGACGTGTCACGCATCGCCAGGGCGCAGGGCGGAGGCGGCCACCGTCAGGCCGCCGGGTTCTCCACCGCGCTTACCGGCGAGGAGCTGGTCGGCTTCCTCCGCGAGCAGATCGCGCAACAGCTGTAGGTCAGGGTCCGTGGCCGAACCGGCGAGCAGTCGTGACGTGGAGCCGGCCGCCGCACCGAGCGGCGTGATTCTGTTCGACAAGCCGCCCGGAGTGACCTCACACGACGTCGTGGTCGGTGTCCGGCGAGCCCTGGGGCAGGGGATCAAGGTCGGTCACGCAGGGACGCTCGACCCGTTCGCAACAGGGCTGCTGCTGGTGCTGGTCGGGCGCGCGACGCGAGTGCAGAGGTTCCTGATGGCGCTGCCCAAGACCTACGAGGCCGTGGCGCGGTTCGGAGCGGTCTCCACCACCGGCGACCCAGAGGGCGAGATCACCGAGACGGGTCTCGTCCCGGACGGCGAGCTGACGCTGCCGACCGGAACGCTGATGCAGCGCCCACCGGCCTATTCGGCGGTCAAGGTCTCCGGGCGCCGGGCCTACGCCATGGCCCGGGCCGGGGTCGAGGTCGAGCTCGCCGAGCGCGAGATCGACGTGTACCGGTTCAGCGAGAGCCGGCGCGCAGACCCGCGGCGCGGCTACGTGATCAAGTGCTCCTCCGGCACCTACGTGAGGAGCCTGATCGCCGATCTCGGTGACGCCTACTGCGAGCAGCTGCGCCGGACGGCGATCGGCGACTTCGCGGTGACGAGCGCGGACCCCGAGCGGATCATCCCGCTGGCCGAGGCGCTCGGCTTCATGCCGGAGGTCCGGCTCGCCCCGGACGACGCGCGGCGGGCCGGGCACGGCGTCGTCGTGCCCGGGGAGGCCCACGGCGTGGTCCGGCTCACCGATGGCGACGGGCTGATCGCCCTGGCCGCGCCCGCCGCCTCCGGCGAGGGACTGAAACCGATCGTGGGCCTGCGGGCCTGAGGCACGCGTCCTCAGGCCCGCCCACGGCCTCCAGGCGTGGGCCGCTCGATGTTGTCCCGGATTTCGGACCGGTAGTCTGCCCGCCGAGACCCGATGAGCGCCCCGCGATGACGAACCAGAAGCTGAGCGTGCTGATCGCGGCCGGCGCCGCGGCGACCACTTTGGCGGCCTGTGGCGGCTCGTCGAGCAACACGCTCTCGCGCGGCGAGCTGGTCAAGACGGCGAACGCGATCTGCGCCACCGCCCAGACGCAGGCCAAGGCGGTGCCGCCGCCGGCCAGCATCCAGGACGCATCGCAGGCGGCGCCCTACTTCGACCAGATCGCCCCGATCGCCGCCCGCGAGACCTCCCAGCTGCAGGCGCTCAAGCCCGACAGCGCCAGCGGCGCCGATTGGAACGCCTTCATCACCGCTCAGCAGGCCGCGAACACGCTCCTGCAGTCGATCCGCCAGAAGGCCGATGCGAAGGACCCATCGGGCCTCCAGTACCTGGCCAAGATCCAGCCCGCGGGCCAGCAGGTCGCGACCACCGCGACCAAGCTCGGCGCGAGCGTCTGCGCGCAGTGAGTGTGGCGGCTGCGCCGCGTCCTCGGCCGACGGTGGCACCCAAGATCAGCACCGAGACACTAGGCTTCCGCGCCGATGCGGGTGACGATGCTCCAAGACGCGCTACCGCGACCGCGGCGGGTTGCGGTCGGCGAATTCGACGGCGTGCACGTGGGTCACCGCGAGGTGATCAGCGGTAACGACACGGTGCTCACGTTCGAGCCCCATCCGCTTCAGGTGGTCCGGCCCGAGGCCGCGCCGAAGCTGCTCACGAGCGTCGAGTCCAAGGCGGAGCTGATCGCCACGCTCGGGGTGGAGGAGCTCGTGATGATCCCGTTCGACAAGGGCTTCGCCGCCCAGACGCCGCAGGAGTTCATCGACCGGATCCTGGACGAGCAGCTCACGGCGACCCACGTGTCGGTGGGCGAGAACTTCCGCTTCGGGAACCGGGCCGCCGGGGCTCCAGCGATGCTGGCCGCCGATCCCCGGTTCGAGACCCGGGTGGTCCCGCTCGTCGAGGTGGACGGCGAGGTCGTGTCCTCGAGCCACATTCGCGGCCTGGTGCTGGCCGGCGAGGTGGAGCTCGCGGAGCGACTGCTCGGCGCTCCGTTCCGCATCCGCGGCGAGGTGGTCACCGGTGACCGCCGTGGACACGAGCTGGGGTTCCCGACGGCGAACATCGTCCCCGACGAGGCGCTCGTGTGCCCCGGGCACGGCGTGTACGCGGCCCGCACGGACGGTGCCTGCGCGGCGGTCAGCGTGGGCGTGCGCCCGACCTTTGGGACCGGGCGGGCGGTGCTGGTGGAGGCCTACCTGCTCGATCGCGACGAGGACCTCTACGGCCGGATGCTGACGATCGAGTTCATCCAGCGCCTGCGTGGGGAGCGGCGCTTCGACTCGGTGGAGGCACTGGTGGAGCAGATGCACGACGACGTGGAGCGCACGCGCGAGCTGTGCCGGTGAGCGGCGACACCCGCGAGCTGCCGCGCAACCAGCAGCGCGTACCCGTCCGACGCCCTCTGCTACCCTCGGCCACCGCATGACCCTTACTCAGGAACGCAAGCAGGAGCTGGTCGCCAAGTTCGGCGACGGGCCCGCCGACACCGGCAAGGCCGAGGTGCAGATCGCGCTGCTCACGGAGCGGATCAACGAGCTTACCGAGCACCTGCGCGCCCACAAGAAGGACCACCACTCGCGTCGCGGCCTGCTGATGCTGGTTGGCCGGCGCCGCCGGTTCCTCAGCTATCTCCAGCGCACGGATCTCGAGCGCTACCGGGCTCTCCTGCGGGAGCTCGGCCTCCGTAAGTAAGTGAGCACCGAGGCGTCGTGCGGGGTGATCGCCCCCGGCACGCCGGTGCCAGAGTTCACCCTCCGCCGCGAGAACGGCGACGAGTTCACGCTCGAGGATCTCAAGGGGCAGACGACCGTGCTGGTCTTCTATCCGTTCGCGTTCAGCCCCGTCTGCACCGACCAGCTCAACCTCTACGAGGAGGTCCTGGACGAGTTCAAGGCCCGCGGCGCGACGCTGTACGCCGTCTCCTGCGATGCCGGTTGGTCGCAGACGGCCTTCCGTGAGAAGCTCGGCCTGACGATTCCGCAGCTTTCGGACTTCGAGCCCAAGGGCTCGGCATCACGGGCGTTCGGCGTCTACCACCCGGGTGGGTTTCCCCAGCGCGCGCTCGTGATCATCGGTCCTGACGCGGTGATCAAGTGGAGCTACCAGGCTCCATCGCCCGGTGATCTTCCAGGCGCCAACCTGATCTTCGACGGGCTGGCCGTTTGAGCGAGCTCGGCTCCGCGCCGGTCCCGCAGCCGGCGGCCGAGGACCACTGCCGAGGACCCGCTGCCGCGCCGACGTTGATCGAGTACGCGGACTTCGAGTGTCCGCACTGCGCCGCACTCAGCCTGCACCTCGCGGGCCGCCCTCTGCGGCGCGTGTTCCGGCATTTCCCCGTTCGGTCCAGCCACCCCCGGGCGTGGGCCGCGGCGTGCGCGGCCGAGGCCGCGGGACGGCAGGGCCGGTTCTGGGAGATGCACGACCGGCTGTTCGCCGACCAGGGGCGCCTGGAGGATCCCCACCTATGGGAGCGGGCCCGGACTCTCGGGCTCGATCTGGAGCGCTTCGACTCCGATCGCCGGGCCGCCCACGTCCAGGCCCGTGTGCGGCGCGACTTCGAGTCCGGGGTGCGCGCAGGCGTCGTGACGACCCCCACCGTGTTCATCGGGGCCAAGATGCACGCCGGACGGCTCGAGTCCCGCACGCTCGACGAGTTGAGCGCCGCGGCGTACTGAGGACCAGCCCCCGGTATTGGGCGCGCCGGCGACCTCAGGGTCTCCGGCGCGCGCCCTCGCTCCACTGCGCCCGGCCGCGGCGGACGCGCTCGGCCCCCCTTCAGGTCACTGGGGGCTGAAGTCCAGCGCGCCGAGCGTGGTGCGCGCGAGCCGGATGCGGCGGGCCGGCCCGTGCCGGGCGCCGGGCCAGGCGGGTACGGCGCGTCGCCACGGTCCTGTCGGTGACGATGCCCCAGCCGAGGAGCAGCAGCATGCCGACGACGACGAAGGTGATGAAGAAGATGTTCAGTATCAGTACGGCGCTCATCCGAGCTCTTCCTTTCGTGGGCCTTGATTACGCCTACCCAGGGTCTCGGTCGATGAACAGACGAGCGTCGGAAGAGCATTAGAGTCCTGTAACAGATGCTGGCTCCGTGCGGGTGGCGGCAGGCGCGCTGCGGCGGTTCCGGCCCCGCCCAGGCGGCACCTGCTCTCCACTCGGCGCCAATCCCTAGTGCGTGAGCGGTGGCGCTGCGAGCCGCGAGGCGGCCGGCACGAACCCGGGCAGGTACAGCGCGAAGATCGAGCCGTGGGGCGTGCTCGAGACCGTGCAGCGACCGCCGTGGCCCTTGGCGATCGCATCGACGATGGCCAGACCCAGGCCGACGCCGCCCGCCGATCGCGTCCGTGCCGCGTCGACCCGGGCGAAGCGGTCGAAGATGCGCTGGAGCGCGTCCTCCGGCACGCCGCAGCCCTCGTCCTCGACCTCGATCACCACCTGCCCGGCGCCGTCGTAGCGAGAGCGCAGCTCGATCGCCGCATGTTGGCCGGTGAACTTGACCGCGTTCTCCAGCAGCGCGTCAAGCGCGGTGCGCAGGCGCTCCACGTCGACGGAGGCCCGGCCCGCCACCAGCGGGCCGAGTCGCCAGGCGCGCGGGGCGACTTCGGTCCAGCGTACGAAGACCTCCTCCAGGAACGGCTCCAGCTCGACGCCCCCGGTCAAGAGGAAGTCGGGCTGGTCGGCGGTGGCGAGCACCAGCAGTCGCTCCACAATCGCGTCGATGCGCGCCAGCTCGTCGAGGGCCACGTCGAGCTCCGGCGCGTCCTCTCCGTGTGCTCGCAGCAGCTCGAGGTGACCGCGGGCGATCGTCACCGGCGTGCGCAGCTCGTGCGAGGCGTCGTGGATGAAGCGCTCCTGGCGCGTGAGCAGCGAGTGGCGATCCTCGGCTCGCCCCTCGGCGATCGCCTGCGCCTCCACGCGCCGGCGCGCGTGCCAGACCATGGCCAGGAACATCGCCGCCATCAGCGGGACCTCGAACAGCTCGCCCCACAGCTGGAGGCCATGGAAGGCGTCCAGCCCGATCGAGGCGCCCGTCGCGATCATCACGCCGGCCAGCACGATCAGCGTGGCCGTCATCGGCCAGACGCGAAACCCGTACAGCAGCGTGAGGCTGATCCAGACGAAATGGAATGGGATCGTCTCCCAGCTCGGCCAGGCGATCATGGCCGCGTAGTTCGCCGCGGCAAAGGCGAGCCACAGGAGCTCGACGCGGTAGCGCCGTAGCGGCGGGGCCACGCTCACGCTGCGGCGCGGTAGCCGGCGTTGCGCACGGTCTCGATCGGAGCGTCCGGGCCCAGACGCCGGCGCAGACGCCGGACGCAGACGTCGACCACGTTGGAGCGCGGGTCGAAGTCGTACCCCCAGACCTCCGACAGCAGTCGCTCGCGGCTGACCACCTGGCCCACATGCAGCATCAGAAAGTGCAATAGGCGAAACTCGCGATCGGACAGATCGGCCACCGTCTCGCCCACCCGCGCCTGCCGGCTGGCCAGGTCGAGCGCGAGCTGGCCGACGCGGACCACCGGGGCGTCACCGACCACACGCGCGCGGCGCAGCTGTACCCGAGCGCGGGCGAGCAGCTCATCCAGCGAGAACGGCTTGGCGAGGTAATCGACCGCGCCCAGCTCGAACCCGCGGAGCTTGGTGGCCAGGTCACTGCGCGCGGACAGGATCAGGACGGGCAGGTCCGGCCGCCGGCGGTGCAGCTCGCGCATCACGTCGAGGCCGTCGCGCCCCGGCAGCAGCAGGTCGAGGATCACGAACTCGTAGCTGTCGGTGAGCGCGCGCTCGAGTCCCTGGTCGCCGTTCTCGACCACATCCACGGCGAAGCCCTCCGCCTCGAACGCCCGGGCGA